>JAGHYP010000163.1 GCA_017743585.1 Chloroflexota bacterium | reverse complement strand
AGATGTGTATAAGAGACAGTGCGTGAAAGCGCTGCTCAGGTTTGCAGGCCCGTTCACCATGCGCATTTGCCACGTGCTGATCGCGCCGCCGCCGGGGATAGCTCGATGCGACCAGTTCGGCGGCGTGCCATTGATCCATGCGGCACGGCTGCGGTTGATCACATCGCCTGAGCGCACAGGCGGGTTGACTGGGTCGTGATACCAGATGCGCGTTGCCCTGCCGACGATGCTCGTCTCGCTAGGATAGATGTTGGGATAGAGCGGATTTTCCGTCCATGCGGCGCGGATTTCCTCCACGAACATCGGGCCGGGATTATCGTTTTGGATGTCCACGCGCACGAAGCTGCCTTCCAAGCGCAGATCGCCCACCACGCGCACATTTGCGCAGCTGGGCGTGGCGGTTGGGGTGAGCGTCATGCTGGGCGTGGCGGTTGGCGTGCGTGTGCTAGTGTGCGTGCGCGAAGGCGTCTGGGAAGGCGTGGCTGTGCCTTCGCTCGGCGAGGTCGGTTGCGGCGTGAAAGTCGGCCCGCTGCTCGGCGGCAGCTCCAGCACGCGCGCCGAGCGGAACACTTCGTTGATCATCGTGCGGCGCGCTTCAAGGCGGATGTAGCCTTCCTCGCGCAGCGGCAAGGGCGTGATCAGCGGATGATTGAAGTAGACCACCACCTCCACGAAGTCGCCCGGACCGCCCGGATCGAACTGGTTGATGCCTTGCCTCGCCTCGAGATTGCCCCCGTAGTCGTTCAAGGCGTTCATATCCACGCCATCGTACTCGATGACTTCTTCAACCGTGCAGAGGCGAATGCCTTCAGCCCGGTAGCCGTAAGCTGCTTTATTGGCGGCAGTGGTTACGTGCGAGCGATCGTTGCGGTAGCGCGGTCTCGCGCGCTGATTTGTGGATGGCTGTCTAGGGTCGCCCAGCGCGGGGCGCGAACTGCACACGAAGACATGGAACCAGCCCGCCCGGTCAGAGGCATCGCCGCCCGGCTCAGTGTTGATACCTGTGCCGGGGATGCGGTACCAAGGCGCCAGCGCTAGACCGCCTGCCGCTACACGCGCGGCGTTTGTCATCGAGACGAGACGCAGCACATCTTGGCGCAGCCAGCGATGCTCGTCTCTGGTCGGATCGCAATCAATGCCATTGTAGCGCGAGGCGAAGAAAGACTCGTCTTCCCTCATCTCGGGCGACGCTGGGCCTGTGAATCTATCGAAGTGAAACCGATCGCCATTGAGCACAGTGCCGCTGGGATTGAACGGGCCGCGCCGATCGTTGAGGACGCACGGCACGCCATCGCCGCTGGCGCCTGTGCCGCCTGTGCCATCTGCCCAAGGCGCTGGCACGTTGCTAGGCAGGTGGGGCGTCCAAGGGTTATCGATGTTATTGAAGAGAACCTGATCGTAGCGCCCCGTGACGCCGTAACGCGCAGCAGCGCGCGCGGCGTTTTGCAGAGTCAGCCAGGCCTGGAAGATGCGCCCGAACTCAATGATGCCCCAGATCAACATCAGCAAAATGGGCAGCGTGAGCCCGAACTCGACTAAAGTCTGCCCTTTGCGGCGGGCGCGCCGTGCCGCAAAAGGCAGGGCGTTGGGTTGGCGGCGAAAGTTGAACATGGCCATACAGCCTCCTCAAATCGCTAGCGCGAGAGCCTCGTGAACAGACGCCCTGCGATCTCTGTGAACGCCTCATTGACGGCGCGGATATCCTTCGCGAACCAGAACTGACCGCAGTTTTGGCGGGCAGCTTCTTCGTAGGCGGCATCGCCGGGCTGAGCACTGCGCAGGCGCGGATGTGTGTAATCGTAGTAAGCGCATGGGTCAGGTGGGCGCGTCGGATCGACGATCGTGACGCCATCGCGCACCACGCGATATACCTCGTCGCCAGGCGGCGGGAAGCGGCCATCTGGTCTGCGTATGGCTTCTCTTTGGCTGTAAGTCGGGCGCGTGGCGCGGTACCATGCTTGCAAGTGATTGTCAATCACGCCATTATCACCTGCGTCAGCAATGTAGCGCAGCGTCTTGACCCCTAGAATTTCTCGCCCGATGTTTTGCCGCTCACTGCTCCCGAAGAAGATAGTGAACATGCTGATGAAATTGCCACGCTGCTTATCGCTGAAGTCGATCAAGCCTGCGATATCCGCCTGATCGCGGGCAAAGTCGTCGGGGTCGTACCTTCTATCGCATCGCCCGCTCAGATCGAGGCGCCCGTAATCGTCCATGCAGAAGTGGCGCGTATCGGGGTCGGCGTCGATGCAGTCGGGCGTATCAACTGCACCTCGCCACCGGCGGCTGAAGTGACTGCTCCACCAGAAGGGTTGCACATCTGTTGAATCACATTCACTGAGTACAGGGCCATACCGCATGACTTGCTCCGGGTCGCTGCTGCCATTGCAGAAGGTGTACCACGGGCAAAAGCCGAAGGAATACTTGGACTGCCCCCACGGGATTTCACCGAGATTTTCGCCCGCTGGCGGCCAGCCATTTGCCTGAATGCAGTACTGCGGCTCGCGCCCGTACTTGAGGTCAAATCTTCCGCCGCCCAAGTCTACAATCATCTCTTCTCGGTAGTCTTCCCGCCTGGTCACACCCTCCATGATGTTCATAATTTCTTCGAAGCAGTTATAGAGTGTCTCATCGTCTTTTCGGTACGCCTGCTCGCAGCGGCAGTAGCGCTTGAGCTCATCAAGAGTGAAAGGCGAGGGTTGTCTCTTATCAGGCGGCACTGAGAGCCAGTTGATTCCGCTATCGCTGCCCCGCACTTGATCGCTTGCTACGAAGAAATCGTAGTCAGGCGTGCGATTTGGAAAACCATCGCTCAGCAGCACCATCACCCAGACTGCCTCGCGGCGGATGTAATTCGGATTGCTCAGCTCGGCGCGCGCTTGGTAGATAGCGCCGCCCATATTGGTATCCATGCACTGCGAGACAGTCCAATAACTGTAGACTTGGCGGACGTTGACATCGCTATTATCAATCTTATCGCTTCTGGGGCGCGTCAATATGTAGCAGTTGGGCGACTGGCGCCCAGCAGGATTAACTGAGATACCTACGCGCTCGTTCAGCGTTGTCACAGCTGTCAGCTTGTCTAGGATGAAGGGCGGCGCTGCGGGATCGTCTGTTGGTTTAACGGTTTTCACCTCTGCATTGAAGGTGACCAGCACCAAGCGGTCGCCGCGCACGAAGTCGAGGCGCTTGATGAAGCGACGGGCAGCATCGCGCACTTGCTTGAATGGCTGGCAGATCAGGTCGCTGAAGTTGCCGTCGGGCAGCCCGCTTATGACGCGCGCGGCAGGAGCGCCGGTCGGCGAGATGCCAGTGGTCATGATCTTAGACTCAGGCAGCGTTGGGTCGTCGTAGACGTACCAATTCATGCGGTCGTAGTTGCCGCTGTCAGGCGGCGCTGACTGCGTCGTCGGGTCGTTGCAGCAGCCCCCCCATCCATAATTTGCAGCTTGCTTGTACTCATCGCCAATGATGTACTTAGGATTGGCGTACCAGCACTCGCGGCGGATGGCGGGCGAGCCGTCGGGCGCTAGGCCTGTGTCGGGATCCTCAGGGCGCGTATCAGATGCATCGCCCGGCGTCCTATATGGATAAGGCTTCAGGCCGAGCGTCTCAGTGAACGGCCTGAAGGCGCGCAGCGCCTCGCGATTCGTCTCTGGATTCCCGTATGGCGCGTCCACTGAGCTGGCCGCAACAGGATACAGTATTGAATTCTCCTGAGCAAGAATGGTGTCATAGGCCATGGAGCGCGATGTGTCAATGACGAGCGCCAAATCCAAGACAGCGGTCTGTGAGACCGCGCTCGCCTCTAGGATGATCTCCGGCCCCCAGATGAACGAGAGGAACGTAGTTGGCGAGCGCATCTGCGCTGTGACGCGCACCAGCTTCTGTGGATCGGGGCGGCACAGCTCGGAAGGCGGAACGCGGTTCAGCAGCGCGGGCAGCGGGTCAGAGCCGGGATGGCGGCGCGCATAGTCTGCCATTTCCGTCTCGCAGGTATCCACGAAGACAGAGCTGACCTCGATGTTGCCCTGTAAGCGGATGAATTGCTGAGCGGCTGCCACCAGCGTGCGGTAATCCATTCCTTCGCGGATTTGCCCTGCCGCTGCGATAGCAGCCGCGTCCACAGCGCGGGCTAGCGTGCTGTAGCGCACCAGCATCAAGCCAACATCAACGGCGATGCCGACAAAGGCGACCAGACCGATAAAGGCAAACGCCACGATCAGCAGCGATTGCCCGTTGCGGCTGTGCCGATTCATCAAGCGCATGAACTGACTGAAAGTTGACTTCATTGAGGTCTGTCTCCTTTCACGCAAGCTTCATTGCTCGGGCGTGGCGGTCGCCTGCGCGCCGGGCGCAGGGAAGAATGCAAAAACATGGAAGAGCGGATCGTTCTCCAGCGAGCCATCGGCGCCTGCGAAGAAGCTGCCGCCAAACAGCGCAGCAATCGGCTGGAAGAAGCGCGGATGATACTGCCAGAACATTTCGACCAACACTATGCCGCCGCTCGGCCGATAGGCCTCCAAGCCTCTTGTAGAGAGCGTGGCATTCAAGCGCGCTTCCACTTCTTGCACAGTGAAGCGCGAGCCGAGGCAGTAATCGTTCGGATCGCTATTGTTGACCGTGCCAATGGCGTTGCCTGTGAAGACGAAGCCGCGAATGCCTTGCGAAGTCTCAGTGATGTTCTCGCGCGGATTGTTGTAGCGCGGGTCGCCACTGCCAATTCCATAGCCCAGCTCGTCAAGATCGGCTGGACGTCCGCGCGTCCATGCGGAGTAAAGATCGGGCGTCTTGTAGTCAAATGGGTCGCGGTCGTCGCCGCCGCCATCAGCCGTCCTGCAGTAGCGATTATCGCGCGGGTAGCGCCCTGTGATGCGCATGTACAAACCGTCGCTTGGCACAGCCGGTCCGCGCACGCCGCTCGCCACCGAGCCTCTGAACGGCTTGTTGAAGTCCAGCATGGTGTAGGAGAAAGCGGAGATCACGATGTCGTTCTTGGTGAATTCGCGGCTGCGATCAGGGTTGCCGGGCGGAATCGTCCCGTCAGCGCTCCACGGGCGCATGTCCTCGAATTCCATAGGCGGCATGCTCAAAATGATCTGGCAGGCGATGCCATCGAAGAAGCCGAAAGGGCCTTCCGGGCCGACCACATAGTTGTAGCGCGCCGCGTTCGGGCCGCGCGGCACGCGCCGATTTTGATTTATGTTGTCGCCGAGGTTGTAAAGATGGCTTGTGCCGTCAGGGGGCGTGTAAGTATCGCAATCAAGACGGTTATAATTGCGCGTATCGTCATCATTCCAAAAGACAGGACTCAGGTTCGCGCCACGCCGCCCTGCCTCGCGCACAAGGTCGAGCATGGTCAAGTAATAGTTCATGGCAAAGCCCATCTCGGCCAAGCCCAGCACCATCAGGATCAGAATCGGGAAAGTGATCGCCGACTCGACAAGGCTTTGCCCCTTGGCTGCGTTAGGCTG
The DNA here is from genome assembly GCA_017743585.1 of Chloroflexota bacterium. Classification (GTDB taxonomy): domain Bacteria; phylum Chloroflexota; class Anaerolineae; order Aggregatilineales; family UBA2796; genus CP2-2F. The sequence continues at coordinate 1,106 of JAGHYP010000163.1, read as the reverse complement.
TCCGTCCAGCACGTTGATCAATTGCCTCAACGTCTTCCGCATAAGCATCCCTCAAAAGCCGCTTTCAGTTCGGCTTGCTGCCTGCAGCCCGCTGCACAAAACGACCTACGGCATAGCTCGCCGCTGCAAAAATCATACCACAGGGCAAGGACAAGACGTTGTCGTAGAATGTAGTGAGTCTGTAAGGAATTGTAGCTTTCCCGATCATTCCTTTCAGGCGCGTTTGCAAGCCGCGAGGGCCGCACCGTGCGCCTTGTGCGCGCGCGTGGTAGAATGGAGCGCCATGATTAGCCAAACAACCGTCCAAGAGGCCGACGACAGGGCAACTGCGCCGCTCATCGCTGTCATCCCTGCGTTCAACGAAGATCGCTTCATCGCCAGCGTGGTGCTGAAGGCGCGCCGCTACGTGGATCGCGTGATTGTGGTGGATGACGGCTCGCAAGACGAGACGGCATGGGTCGCGGAAGCTGCCGGCGCCGAAGTGATCCGTCAGCCGAACAGCGGCAAGGCAGCTGCCTTGAACACAGGTTTGGCAGCGGCGCAGGCGCGCAACGCGGCGGCAGTGATCCTACTCGATGGCGACGGGCAACACGACCCAAACGATATCCCGCGCCTGCTGGCGCCGATCCAAAGCGGCGCCGCCGATTTGGTGGTCGGCTCGCGCTTCATGGGCTTGCGCAGCAACACGCCGCGCTGGCGAGTTGTGGGGCAGCGCGCGCTGACAGCGCTGACCAACGCCGCCTCAGGTGTGCCGCTCTCCGATTCGCAGAGCGGCTTTCGGGCGCTCTCGAAGCGCGCGCTCAACTTGATGACTTTCACCTCGCGCGGCTTCTCGGTCGAGTCCGAGATGCAGTTTCTCATTCGCCAACACAACTTGCAAGCGTTGGAAGTGCCGATCAGCGTCAATTACGACGAGCGACCGAAGCGCAATCCATTCGCGCATGGCTTCCAAGTGTTGACGGGCATCTTGCGCTTAGTCGGTCAGCATAGGCCGCTCTTCTTCTTCGGCACGACAGGGGCACTGGCGATCCTGATCGGCTTGCTGCTCGGCGCAAGCGTCGTCTCGACTTACAACACTTACTCGGCGTTGGCGCTCGGCACTGCGC
>JAGHYP010000162.1 GCA_017743585.1 Chloroflexota bacterium | reverse complement strand
GGGCGGACAGCGACGACGCGAATGCCGCGGCGCCCCCACCCAAAGCTGATATAGCCTTCCGCAACCGCATAAATCGTGAAATCTCTGCCCTGCCGCGTGCCGGGCCCTGGATAGAAGCGGTTGCCGCGCTGCCGCACGATGATGTTGCCCGGAATCACGTACTCGCCGTCGAAGCGCTTGACCCCAAGCCGCTTCGAATGGCTTTCGCGTCCATTGCGGCTAGAGCCGCCGCCTTTCTTGTGTGCCATCGCTCAAGTTCTCCTGTTTCTGTCTTTCAGATGACCGTCACCTCTTCAATCTTCAGGCGCGTGTAGGTCTGGCGATGCCCGCGCCGCCGCCGATAGCGCAAGCCGGGACGATACTTCCAGACAATGATCTTCTTGGCGCGGTAATGCCCAAGCACGGTCGCTTGCACAGCGGCGCCCTGCACCAACGGGCGCCCGATCAGCGGCGCCCCTTCATCAGGCACCACCAACAACACTTCGTTCAGAGTCAAGCGCTCGCCTGCTTCGGCGTTCAGCTTCTCTACATCAATGACCTTGCCCGGCTCGGCGCGGAACTGCCGCCCGCCCGCGCGAACTACAGCGTACATAGTTCAGTCTAGCTCCAATTCTCGCCTCTCGCACCGCTGCGAGCAGCCTGCAAACGCTGCAGCGGGGGAAATTGGTCGGGAAAGCGCCCCCATTTTAGCAGAGAGACTGCCCAAGAGTCAATTTAGAACTCTGCGCAGGCGCATGTCCAAGTGCGGGCGCTCGTAGCGCAGCCCGGCTAGCGAAAATGTGCTACTGAACAAGCCTTTGCCAGGACTTTTCCATTGCTAATTCAGGTTTGACGCGCCATAATACGGCGTGCTACAATGAGAACTCGGTACCTCTGTTGCACGGAGAACGTTTGCCAAATGGAGTCCAACGAGCCTATCGCCAGCGAGGGCGAGCCGTTCAAGCCGTTTGAGATTGAGTTGACTGCTGATATGCCTGATGATTTGCCTGATGACGAGGCTGCGCTCGACGCAGCGCCGCACGCCTTTGCGGAGCGCAATCCGCAACCTGAGCCTACGTCAGCTGAAGTGGCACTGACCGACGCCACTGCCCTAGCGCTGGCTGAGCCTGCGCCCGAGCCTGCCCGGAACGCGCCCGACTCGGAAGGCACTGCCGTGACTGCCGCGCTGCTGGATGCTCGTGCTGAGCTGAAGCTACGCAAGGGCGATATCGTGGAAGGCGTGATTGCCGAGACCTCGCCGACTGAAGTTCTGATCGACCTCGGCATGAAGACGGAGGGCGTGATCGTCAGCAGAGAGCTGGAGCGCATGGATAAAGAGACGCTCGACCGCTTGAAAGTTGGCTCGCGCGTCAGCGTTTATGTCTTGAATCCTGAGCGCAACGGGCGCGTGATACTCTCGCTCTCGCGTGCAGCAGAGGAGCAGGATTGGCGCAAAGCTGAAGAGCTGCGCCAGAGCGGCGAAATTTTCAACGGCAAAGTGGACGGCTACAATAAGGGCGGCTTGATCGTGCGCTTGGGGCGCTTGCGCGGCTTTGTGCCCGAGTCAGAGGTCAGCCGCGAGCGCCGTCAGCGCGCAAAGGGCAGCGATCCACAAGAGAAGTGGGATGCCATGCGCGGCGAGGATATCTCAGTGAAGGTGATAGAGGTTGATCGCGCGCGCAACCGCCTGATCCTTTCCGAGCGCGAGGCAGAGCCCGCGCTACGCGAGCTGCGCAAGGCGCGCCTGCTGGACGAGTTGCAAGTCGGCGAGCGCCGTCGTGGGCGCGTCAAGAGCGTGGCGGATTTCGGCGCTTTTGTAGATGTGGGCGGCGCTGACGGCTTGGTGCATCTGACTGAGATTTCGTGGAAGCGCGTCGCGCATCCAAAGGATGTCTTGCGCGTCGGGCAAGAGGTTGAAGTCGAGGTCATTGAAGTTGATCGGGAGAGAAAGCGCATTGGCTTGAGCATCAAGCGCTGCGAAGAGGATCCGTGGTCAGTCGCCGCGCGCACTTACAAAGTCGGTCAGCTGGTGCAAGGCACGGTCACCAAGCTGGCAAAGTTCGGCGCGTTCGCACAGCTGGTGAATGCTCCTGAGATCGAGGGCTTGATTCACATCAGCGAGCTGGCTCAGCAGCACGTGGCGCATCCGAAGGACGTGGTCAAAGAGGGCGAATTGCTGACTTTGCGCGTGATCAAGATTGACGCTGAGCGCCGCCGGCTTGGGCTGAGCTTGAAGAAGGTGAGCTCGCCCGAGTACTCTGAGTCCGACTATCGCCGCGCGCTAGAGCCTGAGATAGCCGATTTTGAAGCTGCTTCGCTCAAAGGCAAAAGTCGGCGGCGCGCTGAGCGCAAGCGTAGCAGCAAGCGCCGCGGCAAGCGTGGCGGCAGGCCAGCCGACCTTGACGACGACGAGTACGAGTACTAGGCAGGGGCTAGGGATGGTTTCCGTCCCTAGCTTCAGCCTTGCTCAAAACGGAAGCCATGCCCGCGCACGGTCACGATGTATTGGTGATTTGGCGCAAACTTGCTGATTCGCTCGCGCAGGCGGCGCACTAGCGCGTCAATCGCCTGCTCGCTGATGCCTTCGCTGACGTCGTCGGGCCACACGGCGCTCACCACCTCCTCGCGCGTGCAGATGGCGCCATTGGCATCGAACAGCAGCTCCAGTAGACGGTACTGTGGCACGCTCAGCGGCGGCACGATCTCTCGGTTGCCGATGAAAACGCGCCGTGCTTTCCGATCCAAGCGCAGCCGATATGACTCCTGAGTTTCTTCAGGCGCAAGTGGCTCGGTCGCCTCGCTGGCTACGAATACAAGAGTGACCATGCGCGCCAAGTCCAGCTCATCGCCATCTTCCAACAGCCGCGCGCTTGTCAGCGGCACGCCGTTCACCCAAGTGCCATTGAGGCTTTTAAGGTCTTCCACTTGAAAGCGCCCGTCAGGCAGTTGCGTCAAGCGCGCGTGCTGACGCGAGATCTTCGGCTCGTTGAGGACGATATCGCAACCGGCTTCGCGTCCGATGATGAGCGGCGTGCGCTCGATCACCCAGCTCTGCCGCGCGAACTTGCCGCGCGTCGCCACGAGTTTTGGTGTTATGCTCTCGCTCATGACCAGTCCTAATTGATTCAGCCCTGTCTAGAGTTTGAACTCACTCCACTCAAGTGGCAGCAAATTCGACGTATTCCTTGTGAACGCGCATCTCCTCTGTGACGCCTAGCAGAGTCAATAGCTCGCTGACCAGCGGCGCTTTGTACTCAGCGTCGCGCATTGACCACGTCTGGCTTTTGATCTCGATAAATGTGCCGCTCACCTTCGGCACAAGGATTTCGTCTACATTCAGGTAGAACAAGACGCCTTTGTAGAGGATGTGCCAGCGATGGCGCGTCTTGTGGACTTCGTACTCAGCGTTGGGGCGGAAATACTCGCGGTAAAAGCGCAGCGGCCGCGTTGCCGGCGCGATGAACCGCGAGCGGCTGAGCAGCACGGCGCGGTCGAATTCGCGCTCTTTGACCGGCGAGGTGTAGGTGAGGCGCGTGCGCACATTGATCACTTCGCCTTCGGCGTTCAATGCGTCATCTTCGCGGTAACGGACGCGACCTTGCGTTTCGTCTTGGAAGGTGAAGTAGGTATCGTACTGCCGGTAGTAGCTCTTGCGCACCACCCGCACGCGCTCGTCTTTCAGCAGCGGCGCTACGATTGTCTCTGCGTCCACGCGCTCAGGCAAATGCGATTTGACCTGAATCTCGAAGCTCTCAGCCCGCTCCACGCCGCCGATCGCGATCAGCTTGTTGAGCAGGTTGCCTTCGCGCGCGATCAAGAACCGGTCGATCTCGCGCGCGAGCGCGTTCGCCTCTGCTAACAGCGCCGCTTCGTCTACTGTCAGCAGCCGCTGATCGTACATCAGCCAGACGCCATTGACCATGACGTGCCGCACGTCCGTGCTTTTGGCGGCGTAGACCAGCTGACTGTACACAGCGTCTTCATCGCGAGAGAACTTAGGCGAGTTGTGCAGCGTGTTGAGGTTGATCACGGCGATATCGGCGCGCTTGCCGACTTCGAGGCTGCCTGTGATGGCCTCCATGTACATCGCTTGCGCGCCCATGCGCGTCGCCATCAGCAGCGCTTGCTTGGCAGGCACAGCGGTTGGGTCGAGCGTAGCGCCTTTAGCGAGGATCGCAGCAAGGCGCACTTCCTCGAACATATCCAGATCGTTGTTGCTGGCAGGTCCATCAGTGCCAATGCCAACGTTCAAGCCGCGCTCCAGCATCTCGCGGATCGGGGCGATGCCGCTCGCCAGCTTCAAATTGCTGGTCGGGCAGTGCGCTACGCCTGTGCGATGATTGAAGAAGGTGCGAATCTCGCCTGAGTCCACGTGGACGCAATGCGCAGCCAATGTTTTGGCGTCCAGCACGCCCAGCTTTTTGATGCGCGGCACGACCGGCATCTGAAACTCCTTGCGGCTATCTTCCACTTCTTGGCGCGTCTCGCTGACGTGGATGAGCAACGGCACGTCGTATTCTCTGGCAAGCGCAGCGCAGGCGCTCAGGATTTCATCAGTGCAAGTATACGGCGCGTGCGGCGCCACAGCCGGCACGATCAGCGGATGCCCTTTCCATTGCTCGATGAATTGGCGGGTGTATTGCAGGCTCTCTTCGTAGCTTGATGCGTCGGGCGCGGGGAACTTCAGCACGGTTTGACCGCACACGGCGCGCATGCCGACCTCTGCAGCAGCAGCGGCGACGTCGGCTTCAAAGTAGTACATATCGGCGAACATGGTCACGCCGCTGCGAATCATCTCTGCGCAGGCAATCTTTGTGCCTAAGCGGCAGAAGTGTGGATTGACAAAACTCTGCTCAGTCGGCATCATGTAGCCGATCAGCCATACGTCCAAGCGCAGGTCGTCTGCCAAGCCGCGCAAGAGCGTCATCGGCGCGTGCGTATGCGCGTTCACCAAGCCGGGCATGATCACTTGCCCTTCGCACAGTACAAGCTCATCGGCGGTGTATCGATCGGCAATTGACTCAGCTGCGCCAACTGCCACGATGTGCTCGCCCTTGATGGCAACTGCGCCGTTCAAGAAAACGTCCATGGCAGCGTTCATCGTCAGCACAATGCCGCCGCTCAGAATCTTATCAACGCGTTCCATTCGTACTGTCTCTCCCAAGAAGCGCTTGCAGGCGACACGCTTTTGCCTGATGAGTATACCGCATTCAGCAAGCCCGCGTGACGCGCTTTTGCGCGCTGCTCTTGCCCTTTGCGCGCTTTTTGACTATAATCAGCGCACATCTGCCGAATGGAGACTGGAAACCACCATGCCGAAGCGTAAGATCAATCATGAAACGCGCCGTAAGCTCGCCCGCTGCGCACGCGTTGGCAACAATGTCAGCTTCTCGCAAGTCAAGACCAAACGTCTGTTCCGCCCGAATCTGCAATGGGCGACCATTGAGATTGACGGCCGGCCTGTGCGCGTGCGCCTGACCGCGCGCCAGATCAAGGCGCTGTGCAAGACCAAGTGAAGCGCTCTGCGACCCGCTTCGCTCATCTGCGCTGAAGGGCGAAACGCGCTTCGCTTTGCTCTCAGCACTTCCTAGCCTGCGCAGTGACGCCGCCTGCCAAGATTGTCCACGTCATCTCACGCCTCAACATTGGCGGCATCTCGCCATATGTGATCCCGATTACAGCCTTGTTGCGCCAGGCAGGTTATCGCAGCGCGCTGATCGCCGGCAGCGTAGGCAAGTGCGAAGGCGACATGCGCTACCTCGCTGAGCGAGTCGGCGTGCAGCCGATCTACCTGCCGCACTTGGGGCGGGATATCTCGCCCCTGCGCGACTTGGCAACGTTCGGCGCGTTATATCGCTTGCTGCGCTGCGAGCGGCCTGATATCGTCCACACGCACACAGCCAAAGCAGGTTTTGTGGGCAGATTGGCGGCGAAGTTAGCAGGCGTGCCGTACATCTTTCATACCTATCACGGACATATCTTTCACAGCTATTTCGGCGCAGCGAAGACGCACTTCTACATCGCGCTGGAGCGCTTCGTAGGCGCGCTCTCCACGCGAATCATCGCCGTCAGTCCAAGCTTGCAGCGCGAGATCGGGCAAGTCTATCAGATTGCGCCGCCGCACAAGGTCGCTACGGTCACGCCAGGCTACGATCTCTCGGCGTTGCGCGCTCTGAAGCGACCGTCGGGCGCATTTCGAGCGCGTTTCGGCATCCCTGAGACGGCGCCGCTGGTCGGCATCGTAGGGCGGCTGGTGCCGATCAAGCATCACGCGCTTTTCTTGGCAGCGATGGCGAATGTGGCGCGCGCCATGCCCGAGGCACGTTTTGCGATCATTGGCGACGGCGAGCTGCGCGAGGCGCTCGAAGCGCAGGCGGCAGCGCTTGGAATAGCGCAAGCGGTCATCTTCACAGGATGGCAAGACGATCTACCATCAATCTACGGCGCGCTGGATTGCCTTGTGCTGTGTTCCAAGAACGAAGGCTTGCCGAGCGCCGTGATTGAGGCGCTTGTGGCGGGCGTGCCAGTAGTGGCGACAGCGGTCGGCGGCGTGGTGGATATGCTGGCAGACGGTCGCGGCGCACTGGTGCCCCCAAACGATGCTACGGCGCTAGCTGAGGCGACGCTAAGCGTCCTGCGC
>JAGHYP010000004.1 GCA_017743585.1 Chloroflexota bacterium | reverse complement strand
AGATGTGTATAAGAGACAGGGTTTGTGTTGCCTGAGCGCGCCAGCACGTATAAGACAAACGCGCCGCGATTCAGCTCCCACTCAGGCGTGTTCTGCTCAAAGCGCGGCAAGCGCGCCTGCAAAAACGCCACCGCGCGATTGAGCATCTCGCTCGGCACGCTCAGGTCGGCGTCGCGCGCCTCGAGCAAGCCGAGCAGCGCGTAGGCGGTCACCAACGTGTCGGATTCTTCGTTGTAATACCAGCCCCAGCCGCCGTCAGCGCGTTGCTCGCGGCTGAGCTGAGCGAGCGCCTCGCGCAGCGCTTTTTCTAGGTCGGCGCGCAATTTGTCATCCGCCAAGCCGAGCCGTTGCAACGTGCGATAGGTGACCGCGTTCGGCAAGAAGCGCGAGACGGTCTGCTCAGTGCATTGATATGGGAAGTTCTTAAGCGCGCGCAACGTATCCAAAGTGGCGGCTGCCAGCGATGGGCTGAGCCGCACAGTCAGCGCGCCCGCTGGCGCCAGCGCAGCGCTCGGCACGAGGATGCCTTCTGTGCGGCTGCTCGGCTGGCGCAGGCTGCCTGCTGTCGCATTGTAGTCAGGCGCCAAGTAGCGGTAGACGGGCAGCAAGCGCTGCTCGCCTAGGCCGACGGCGGGCTTGCTGGCATCGCTGAACCGACCGCTGACTGCGCTGAAGGTCAGATCGACCGCCTCGACATCGTCGACGACGGCGAGCCATGCCACGCGGACGCGACCATTGGCAGGCACGTTCACCACTTGCTGCGCGGCGGTCCGCAGCGTGACGCCTTTTGCGATCAAACTGACTGTTGTCTCGAGGTCGCTATCCGTGTTGTTGTTGACCACCACAGCTAGCTCTGCCTCGTCGCCGACCGTGAAGAAGCGCGGCGTGGCAGGACGCACCAAGAGCGGCTTGGTCGAGATGATCTCCAGCACTGTATCGCCGACGAAGGTCTGCGCAGAGATGCCGCGCACGTCCAGACGCCACGTGGTCAGATTGTCGGGCAAGGTGACCGAGACCTGCGCCGTGCCGTCAGCCGCAGTGATCACGCTCGGCAGCCACAGCGGCGTATCTACGAAGTCAGTTCGGACTTCGGGCAGCGCCGCTGACTTGCCGCGCTCGGCATCCGCGCCGCCTTCCTCAGCGACGCCGGGCGGCGCAGCGCGAAACGGCTCTCCGACGCCGCCGCGCGCCATCATCATGATCACTTCAGCCTGAGCGATATCGCCTTGCGGCACGACGCCGTCAATCAGGCGATTGAGCGCGGCGAGCGTGATGACAGCTAAGCCGCGCTGACTCCAAAATGCGTCAAAGATCGGCAAGCTGTTCGGCGCGCCGACGCTCAGCGCAGCCAAATCGGTCAGCGCGACGCCGAGCTCAGCTTGCACAGGCTCGCCGCGCAGATCGGTCACGCGCAGCGCAAAGCTGACCGTCTTATTCGGCTCAGCCAGTTTCTCGGAAGGCGTCGCGACGATCTTGAGCCGCTGCTGGACTGCCACGCTCAAGTTGAGCAAGCCATAGCGCAGCGTTGGCACTAGCGCGGCATCCGCGCCGCCGGGGCGCAACAGCACAACCGAGACGTACACATTCGGCGCGTGAACCGCTTCAATCGGCAGCTCGTAAGTGTAGCTGCCCACAAAAGTGACGGTCGTCTGCTTCATGATGGTGGCGCGCTCGACCGTGATCAAGGCGATGACCTGCTCTTCGAACGGCGAGACGATCAAGACGCGCGCCCTCTCGCCGGGTTGATAGGCGTCCTTGCGATCTGCCACCAATTGCAAGCGCTGGTCATCCCGCCGCCATTGGATGGCATCTTTGCCTTGCACCCAGAGCGTGAAGCGGCTGCTCGCCACGCGCTCGCGCGGATCGCGCGTCTCGGCGCTGATCTCAAACGAACCGCCGCGCTCAGGCGTGAACTCGAAGAGCGCCTTGCCTTCTGAGTCCGTGACCAAGCGCGTCTCTTTGACCAGCGTGCGTTGCTGCATCCACTCGAACGTGCCTGGATCCTGCCGCCATGCGATCTCGGTCACCTTGACCGTGACAGGCTGCTCAGGCACAGGCGCCCCGTCCCAGTCAGTGGTGGCGATCTCCACGCGCTGCGGCTGCCCCGCAACGCCGATATACGTCTCAGGCTTCAGCCCGACCAGCACTGTAGCGGGGAAAACAGTCACTGTGGCGCGCCCGCTGATGCTCTGATTCGAGATATCGGTCACGGTTGCTTCGATAGTGAAGCGTTGCACGATCTTTTGCTCGCCTAGATCGGCGGGGAAGCGAATCTCGAGCCTGCCCAAGAGATCGAGCGTGCCGCTGCCCTGCGCCACCACGCGCTGAAAACTGTTATAGCCGCCGATGAACTCGCTGCCGAACAGCAGGCGCGGATCGCGCGGAATGCCGAAGAAATCCGCATCTGCCACTGCTTTCCACTGCACAGCAGCGCCGCTCACGCCGCCGCCGAATAGGAACTTCGCCTCAATCGTGGCCTCGATCAGGTCGCTATCCGCGTAGCGCTCCTCAGCCGCCTTGACGGTTGTCAAGAATTCGGGCGGGCGGAACTCAGCGACCCTGAAGCTCAAGTAGCCTTCCTGATCGCGGAAGCGCGCGCGAATGCTGTAGCTGCCGAGCGGCGTCTCCTGCGGCAGGACGTACTGCGCGCTGAACGCCCCGTACTCGTTCAAGGTCAGCGCTTGCCCGTAGACCTCGCGCCCTTCTGGGTCAGTGATCGTGACTTGGATCGGCTCATTTTGCGGCACGCTGAACGTCACGTCGTCCTGCAAGCGCACAATCCCGCGCAGATACACAGGGCGCGCAGGGCGATAGACCGGCTGGTCTGTGTAGAGATAGATGACCGCCTTGACGGGCTGGGAATCAGGCTGCACGTCGAAGGCGTATGGCTCGAAGTCGCTGCCGTGCCAATTCGTGTTGGCGATGCTGAAAGCGCGCTCGCTCTGCAGGATGAGCCAATAGCCGATGTACGAGTCAGGCTTTGGCGGCATGGCGAATATCGCGTTGCCTTCGGCGTCTGTGCGCCCTTCAGCGATTTTGCGCCCCAAGTGATACAGACTGATCGGCTGATCGGCGAGCGGCGCGCCTGTGGCGAGATCGTGCGCCCAGACGTGAAGCGCCTTCGGCGTCTGTTTCACGGTCAGGTTCGCCGTGACCACAGCGAGGACGTATCTCTGCGGCTCTCGGATGTTCGGCATCAAGAGGCGGCGGAATTCAGGCGCGAACAGCTCGATGTAATAGAGGCCTTGCGGCAGCTTGCCGCCATCTTCGGCCAGCTGGACGTCAGTGCGCACGAAGCGGTTGCGCACAGCTTGGATCGGCTGCTGCCATTCGCGCATCGGGCGCGGCGGGCGGTAATCGCGCCAGTCGGGATAGTATGTGGTGCCGCTGAGCGCGATCAGCTCTTCTGGCGTCAGTTGCGCCAGCTGCAGCTCGAGCGCGCTCAAGTTCAGCGTGAGCGCAGGGAAGCTCGTCTGAGGACGGTAAGCGTTGGTGAGGTTGATCCAATCGCGGAAAGGCAAGTTCAGTCGTGGCTCGGTCGGCGCGGTGCGGAAGCGCAGCACAAACGGCTCGTTCACAGGGTTGCCGTAGATATCCGCGACGCCCGCCGCGATCGTGATCGTGTAATCCGTCTCAGGCTGCATCGGGAAATTCAGGTACACGCTCGTGCCGATGACGGTCAGACTGAGTTCATCAGGCTTTGGCTCAACGCTGACGCGCCCGCGGAAGCTCGCCTGATCCATCAGCGTGTTGTAAGTGATGTTGACGCCGCGCGATGGGAAGACGTCGCGCTCGCCGTCGGCGGGGTAGCTGCTCAGCACGCGCGGAGGTGGCAACGTGCGGAAGGTGAAGGTCTGCGGATTGCTGAGGACTGCCTCGCCGTTGGCGCTGCGCGCTGCCGCGCTGATGCTGACTTGGTAAGGCGTATCTAGCGCGAGCGGCGCGGCGGGCTTGAAGCGCAATAGCGCGCCATCTGCTTCCAGCTTCAGCACGCCTGCCACGTTGGCGCCATTCGCCGCGTTGCGCAGCGTGAACGCCTCGCGCAAGCTCGCTTCATCCATCGCCTGATTGAAGCGGACTTCGATCTCGCTTTCCAAGCGGACTGAGTCGCCCTGCGGCGAGACGCTCAGAATCTGCGGCGCGACAGTGCGGAATTGCCATTTGTAGGGCCTGCCGAGCGCGCTGCCGTCGAGATCGGTCAGGTCGCCGCTGACCGTCGCCGTGTAAAGCGTGCCGCCGTTCAGGCCGCGCTTCGGCGTGAACTGGTAGATAGCCGTGCCGATCCACGCGCCTGTGCCTTCCAGCGGCGGCTCGAAGCTGAGCGGCTGTGGCAGGTCGGCTTGCGCGCCCGTGACTGCCAGCGGCACAACGGGGCGGTCGAAAATGACCGTGATGGTGGCGTTTGTGGCGACGTTCTCAGTGTTTGGCGCGGGGATGACCTGATTCACACTCAAATTCGGCGCGATCTGGAAGTTCAGGCGGAAGCGCTCTTCAAGCGCGATGCCTCGCGCTGAGCGCGCCGCCGTGCCGATTTGCACAGTGTAAAGCGTGCCGCGCGGCAATGGAGACGCGGGCGTGAACGTCATGGTTTGGTCGTCTGTCCAGCGCAGCGCGCCGTTCACGGGCGGATCGATCACGAAAGCTGACTCGACGCTGGCGCGATCCATTGGCTGATCGAACACGATTTGCACGATGCTGGTCGGCGAGGCGATCTCGCGTTGCGCGGGCGCGCTGGCCACAACGCGCGGCGCGCCGAGATCAGTTTGCGCATGTAACTTGGCGTTCATGCTGGTGAGTATCAGGCTGAGCGCCAGCGCCGTCAATAGCGCACGGCGCAGCAAAGCGAGAGAGGGCATAGCAGATTTCTCCTGTGCGGGCATTGTCTTAGGTCGCAACTCTACGTCAATAGACTCAGCGGCTGCGCGAAAAGTTCCCAAGTGGCTCAAGAGCGCGCCGCGCGTTAGAATAACGCAACTGCCACAGGCTTTCACGCAAACGAACGCGGGCGTATGGCGGAAGCAGGCTCACAGAGCGGGAGCGGCGCGAAGCATCTGCTGGTCGCTCGCCTTCTGATGGCTCAGCGCCGCCTTTCAGCGGCGTCTCGCCCCGCCCGCGCTTGACAGCAAGGGGCGCGCAAGCATGGCACGGTTGCGCTTGCCCAGCTTGGTAGATATTCACGTGCATCTGCGCGAGCCGGGCGGCGAACACAAAGAAGATTTTGAGAGCGGCACGCGCGCTGCGCTGGCGGGCGGCATCACAGCCGTGCTGGCGATGCCGAACACGCAGCCGCCGCTGATCGACTCAGAAAGCCTCGCGCTTGCCGAGCGAGTGGCTGCGCAGCGCGCCTGCTGCGATTACGGCATCTATCTCGGCGCGTGCGCGCAGAACATCGAAACTGCCGCAGCGCTCGCGCCGCGCGTCTGCGGCTTGAAATGCTACCTGAACGATACCTTCGGGGCGCTGCGCATTGACGCCGACGATCTGCGAACCCTGCGCGAGCATTTCGAGCGCTTCCCAAAAGATCGCCCGATCGTCTGCCACGCTGAAGGTCAGATGGTGGCTAGCGCGATCTTGTGCGCGCATCTGGCGAATCGCAGCGTGCATATCGCGCACGTCAGCCGCGCTGATGAGATCGCGCTGATCCGCGCCGCCAAAGAGCGCGGCATCGCCGTCACCTGCGAAGTGTGCCCGCACCACTTATTTTTGAGCCTTGCCGACGTGCCACGACTGGGCAAGGGACGCGCTGAAGTGCGTCCGCGCCTAGCGACGCCCGCCGATCAGGCGGCGCTCTGGGCGAATATGGCGTATATTGATTGCATCGCCAGCGATCACGCGCCGCACTTGCTCTGCGAGAAAGAGAGCGACTCGCCGCCGCCCGGCTTCCCCGGACTAGAGACATCCTTCGCGCTGATGCTGACCGCTGTCCACGAGGGGCGCTTGACCTTAGATGACGTGCTAGATCGCATGGCGCACAATCCGCGCCGCTTGTTCGGCATCCGCGAGCCTGAGCAGACTTGGATTGAGGTGGATACCGACGTCGTGTGGCAGCCGCGTGGTGCGCAAATGTTCTCGCGCGCCGCGTGGACGCCCTTTGAAGGCTGGACGTTGCGCGGTCGCGTCGAGGCGGTCGTATTGCGCGGCGTCGAAGTCTATCGCGGCGGCATCAGCTACGCTGTGGCGGGGGCTGGGCGCAACCTCGCCGCCGCTCGCTGAGCCGCCGTTGTCAGGTGTTCACAGCGCGTTTATGATCGTGTAGATCACTTCTCATGAACATGATCGCCTCTTATGAACATCGCATAGCGCCTATGATTCCCGAAGACTTCAAGCGGAAGCTGGAGAACATCGCCAATCACAAGCGTCAATCGGCAAGGCTGCGCAACGATCCTGAGAGCTACCTGCGCGAAGTGGTGCGCGAAGCCAAACAAGCCAATTTGCACACTGTGCTGCCCGTTGAGCAGATTGAAGGCTTGGTCGCCGAGCATTGGCTGATGCCTCTAGCGCGCAACAGCCGCGCTGAATACCCGCTGAACGTGATAGAGATCGCCTCGCAGCGCCGCAATCATCGCTTGATGCTGAAATTGCTGCACCATCCTGATCCTGCAATGCGCATCAACGCGGCAGAGAACTTCCAAATTCTCTACGCTATGATTGACGGCTACTTCGACGAGGCCTCAGCGCTGGTCAATCAAATTCTATTGCTGCCAACTGAGCTGCCTGAAGTGAAATACGCCTTGCTGCGCGACACGGGGCGCACCTCGCGACGCGGCTTGCCGCGCGAGATCGCAGATACAGCGCGCCGCCTGATCCACGACCCTGATGTAGGCGTCAGCTACCACGCGCTGCGCTTGCTCTCTTACCTGCACGATGTGCGCGATTGGCGCGCCGTGCTTGACCGGATGATCGCGCTCGTCGGCGACCAAGATGAGGTCAGCGAATACTTCCTCGCCGCAGGCGTGGAGTACCTTGAAGTGATGATCCCAATCGAGCCTGCCGTTGTCGAATGGCTCAAAACGCTCCTCGAAACCTACCCGCCGACGCATCGGGCTATCCAAGCCTTGCAATACTACGTGCGCAACAATCCTGAGGCAGCCCTGCAAGCAGGCTTGATCAACCGCCGCGAGTATCGGGAGCTGACAGGTCGGTAGGCCTCACCAGCTGATGGGTGGCGCCGATTTCAGCCCAGCTTGCCGCCGCGCTTGACGCGCGTTAAAAGAGATTAACGTTCTTGCCTAGCAACTTGAATTCGGTTTTCTTCTGCCCCGAGGATGCTCTCACGCTGCCTTCTGCTCGCGCTCAGCCTGTTCGTCGCCGCCTGTAACAGCGCCGCGCCCGCCAATCCGACGCGCGGCGCCCTGCCGACCTTGCCGAACGTCGGCTGGCGGCTGTTGGCAGAGCCGATCTCGCCTGCGAATGCCGATAAGCTTGCCCTGATCGGCAACCTGATCGGACACAGTGCGACGGTCAACCGTTTCGCTTTCGATGCGACGCGCAATTGGCTGATCAGCGTGGATGCGGTCGGCGTGGCGATGCTGTGGGACTTGAACACGGGGCGGCGCATTCAGGTGCTAAGCCAGCCTGATCCGACGCTCGGCGCTGAAGGCGACGTTCGGGACGCCTTTTTCAGCGCTCAAGGCGAGACGATCGCCTTGGTGACGCGCCGAGGGGTGCGCTTTTTGCGCGCCGCTGATCGCTCCCCTCTGCCTGAGCTGCCAAGCGGCGCGATTGCGATCAGCGGCGCGGCGCTCTCAGCCGATGGAAGGCGGCTTGCCACAACGGGAGGCGGCGGCGAGCTATGGCTCTGGGATGCTGTGGCAGGGCGCGTGCTTCAAAAGATCGCCGGGCGCGGCTATCTCGCCGAGCGGCCACACTTCGCGCCTGACAACACACAGCTCGCCGTCATCACGCGCGATGAGCGCGGTGCGCTCGTGCGCCTGTATGATGCGCGCAATGGGCAAACGCTCGCCGAGCTGCGCGGATTCAGCAGCGCGCCCCTCGCGCTCGCCTTCAACCCCGATAGCACGCTGTTGGCTGTTGGCGCGCTCGGCGAAGTGCAAGTTTTCCGCACCTCAGACTACGCGCAGGTCTATAGCGTCAGCGCGCCTGAGATCGATCCGCGGCGCGGCCTGCTCTTCTCGCCGGATAGGCGCTTTTTGCTGATCGGCGGTCGCGGCGATGGGGTCTTTGTGCAGGCGGCGGCGAACGGCGCAAGCGTGCGCCGTCTGACCGAGCATGACGGCGAGCTGAGCGCATTGGTTTTCTCGGCAGACGGCGCGCTGCTGCTCAGCGTGTTGAGCAGTTCGCGCGGCGTTTACGTCTGGCTCGTAGAGTCAATTCGGGCCGAGTCGCCGAAATATTTGCGCGGCACGCTCGGCGCAGGTCAGAGCGGCTTTCTGACGGGCGCGTTCTCGCCTGATAACAAGTTCATCGCGCTGGCAGAAGCGAGCGGCGGCGTGATGATCTACGGCATTCCGCGTCAATAGCGCGGCGCGTTTTTCTATGGCGAAGAGATGAGATGACAGGATGCACGTGCTGATCGCCGCCTTGCTCGGCTTTGGGGCGGCGTTTATCGTCAATCGCTTGGCAGATCACCTGCCTGCGCGCCGCTACAATCAGCTCGCGCGCCGCAATCCGTTCAGCAGCGCGCATAGCTTGCCGCCTGTGCCGCCGCTCGTGCCACGCGCGCCGCTCAGCCGATGGTTCGGCATCACAAGCGTTGCATCAGGCGCGCTGAGCAAGCGCACAGCCCGCTATCTCGCCCTCGAGATTGCGCTGAGCGCGATCTTTGCGCTGCTCGCCCATGTCTACGGGCTGTATCTGCCCGTGAGCTTCTTCTACATCTACGCGGCGCTCTTTGCGTTGATTGCGATTGTGGATATCGAGCATCGTTGGGTGCTTCCAAGCACACTGATTGCGCTGACCGCTTGCGCTATCCTGGAATGGCTGTTCTTTGGCTGGCGCAATGTGCCGCACGAGATGGTGCGCGGCGCGCTGAATGGCTTCGCGCTCGGCATGTGCTTGTGGCTACTCGGCTTGGCGCATGGCAAGCTGAGAAAGATAGTGTGCGGCAAGGCTGCGAGACGCACGGTCTTTGGTCTAGGCGACGTTTGGTTGCTGAGCGCTTGCGGCGTGTTGATCGGCGGCGAGTACATTTTGTTTGCGCTGCTCTTCGCCATGCTGAGCGGCGGAGTTGCGGCGTTTGGCGCCGTGCTACAACGGCTGCTCAGTCGTCGCCGCGGCCAGAGGCGTGGCGTGCTCGCTATCCCGTACGCGCCGCATATCTTGATCGGCACAGCGGTTTGGCTATACGCGCCTGCGGCGGCCACTCAGCTCCTGCGCAGCCTTGTGCTAGGCTGAGCGATCATTCAGCACGCTCTTGGCGCTCTTGCTCGCGGTAGGCCGAATACCAGATGCCATCGGCTGCCCGTCGCCACGCCTCGATTACCTCGCGGTCGCCCTTCGGCGAGAAACCCAAAGCGCGGCTGACCAAGTGCAGTGCAATCTCATCTTCCGACACGGGGCGCACGCTGAATTGGATAGCGCGCGCCATCGTCTGCTTGCGCTGATGTGGCGTCAGGCCGTGCAGCGGCCCCGCGTGCGGCCTGATCTGCGCGGCGGCTTGGCAGCGCGCCACAGCTTCAGATGGCGCGGTCGGCACCAAGCCATGCCCTTCATCCACCCACGCCGCCAGCACATCGGTTGCAGATGGCACGAGCGCCGTCAGCGGCGCATCAGCCTGCAGGCGGAACAAATAGGTGTACGCCTTGCGCGACGGATTGCTATAGCGCTCTACGATGCGCGCTGCCACGTGATCAAGCGCGTTAGTAGCGGACATGAACAGGCGTCCCAACTTCTGCCCAATTGTACAGCCATTGTGCGTCAGGCGTGCGCAGATTGACGCAGCCACGGCTCATCGGTCTGCCGAAATTGTTGTGCCAATACGTGCCGTGCAGGCCGTAGTCGCGATAGAAGTACATCACGTACGGCACGTTAGGCAGGTAGTAGCCCGGGCCAGACATAGTCTGCGAGCGATACTTCACGTAGATACGGAATTGCCCTTGCACGGTCGGGGTGCGCGGCAAGCCTGTCGAGACGACGAAGCTCTTCACAAGCTGACCGTCCTGATAGGCGTAGACGCGTTGCTCGCGCAGCACGACCAAGATCAGTTTGCCCGTGCTGACCGGAGCCGCAGGACCGGACGACGTCAAGTCTTCGGGCGCGGCCGCTTCGGGGCTGCCCGGCGCGGGAATGCGCAGCACCATGCCCGCGTAGATCAAGTTGGGGTTGCTGATGTTGTTGAAATCGGCGAGCGCTTGCCACGAGATGCCGTATCGTGCCGCAATGCGCGCCAGGCCTTCGCCGCGCCTCACAATGTGGGTGCGCACTTGCGCCGCAGGCGCCTCAGGCGCGGCAGCGGGCGGATCCACAGCTACAGGCGGGCTTGTATCGGCAGCAGGCGTCGAGACGGCTACGCCAGGAATCACCACGCGCTGGCCGACCAACAGCCGATTTGGATTGGGAATGTTGTTAGCGGCCAGCAGCGCCCTCAGCGTGACGCCATAGTGCCGCGCGATCATGTTCAAGGTCTCGCCGGGCGCCACGATGTGCACGCTGCTGGTGGCGAGAGGTGTGGCAGGCACGGCAGGTTGCGCAGCGACGCTCGTTGTCGGGATGATCAGGGTTTGCCCTGCGTAGACCTTTGAGCGGTTGGACAGGTTGTTCGCCGCGACAATGGCATCCACGCTGACGCCGTGCCGCAACGCAATGCGGAACAGCGTATCGCCGGGCTGCACCACATACACTATCCCCCCCTGCGCAAAAATCGCGCGTTGTGGCGCGACTGAACCGAGCGCGCCCAGCAGCAAGGCGACGCTGAGCAATGTCAGGCTGACTCGGCGCATGGCAAACTCCTCATGAGAACGCTCAACTTGCCATGACTATACCATAGACTTTCAGACGCGCGCTGTACGCTAGGCCATCTCAACTACAACTTTGAGCGAATCGCCCGCCGCCTTGGTCATGTGCCACGCGCGATCTGCCTGCTCGAGCGGGAAGCGATGCGTGATCAAGGCGCGGTAATCTATCACGCCATTTGCCAAGAGCGAGAGCGCGCGGCGCGTATCATACGGGCTGGCTGAGTAGGAACTGGTGATTGTGATCTCTTTGAAGAAAGTGTAGTTAGCGTCTAATGCCAAACGGTCGTCAGGCGCGGGCGGCCCGTACATCAGCAGCGTGCCGCCGGGCGCTACCAGCGCCAAGCCTTGCTGAATGACAGGCGTCTTAGACGGCGTGACGATCACAACGCCCGCGCCATAGCCGCCTGTCCACGCCAGAACCTGCGCTTGCCAATTCTCGCTCTCCACATTGAAGGTCTTGATGCCGAGCGACTCGGCGCGCGCTAGACGGCTCGGCACGCGGTCGAGGACGGCGACCTTGTCGGCGTTCCAGTGCGGCGCCAGCAGCGCCAGCACCACGCCATTGAAGCCAGCGCCGATGATCACGACTGAGTCGCCGCCCTGCACGCGCGCGCGATCCAGAGCGCGCACACAGCACGCGATAGGCTCAGTCAGCGAACCTGCTTCGTACGGCAGGTGATCGGGCAGTTTCAGCACGTCGCCTGCTGCGATCTCGCGCGGCACACGCACATATTCCGCGATCCCTGCGGGATACAGCCGAGTCTTTTTGAATTGCGGGCAGTTTGTGTATGCGCCGCGCCGACACAGCTCACAGACCATGCACGGCATGTGGTGATGCAACGCGACGCGGTCGCCGACCTTGAAATCAGTGACGCCTGCGCCGACCGCGACCACTTCGCCTGCCGGCTCATGCCCAAGCACGACGGGCGCGCGCGGCAACATGTACCAATCCGTCACGTCGCTGCCACAAATGCCGCAGACTTTCACGCGCACCAGCAGCTCGCCTTCGGCAGGCTCGCCCGGATGCGGGCACTCCTCAAGCCGAACTGTGCCTGCGCCTGTGTAAACCAACGCCTTCATGCCCAGAAGAATTCCTGTGCCGCTGATTTTGTATCAGTTTAACGCGCCCTGCTGAAGCGCGCAGCCTGCTCACATCTTGTTCAATCTTGAAAAATGATACAGCGTATCGCTATAATGGCGCCGAAAGCGAGTGACGATGCCCACACTAGCGAAGCGAAGCGCATATTTGCTTTTGCCCGCGCAGGCGCGCAACCTCGCGCCTAAATTGCTCGATCAACAGCTGTGGTGCTGGGGCTGCGACATTCGGCGCCCCGAAGGCAACCTGCTGAGCGCCTATGGGTTGGTCAAGCTGGCTGCGCCTGAAGGCGTCAAGCAGAGCAGCGCGTATACGCTGTGTTTTGTCAACGGTGCGCAGGTCATGCTCTGGGGGTTCGGCGTCTTCTATGGCGCGCCCGAGCACGGCGGCATTTTCGTGAAGCGCGGCGGCTTCACAGCGCTCTACACGCCTGTGCCGCGCTTGCCAACAACGGCATGGTGCGCCGCGCCTGAGGGCGCCCCGCCTGATACAGCCCAAGCGTGCGCGAGCACAGCGCACCTATTGGCAGAGCTTAGCACGTGGATCGCAGACTATGAAGCGTGGATCGCCCGGCAGACGCCGCCTGAGTACCGTGCTGCATGCGTGGAAGCTTGGTTCGCGCATAAGCGCGCTGTCTCCGCTGAGGCGATGGTCGAGGCGTGGCTGAGCATCGCGGAAGCGTGCCGCCACGCTGCCATTTTGTCGTGAGGAGCAACCGGCGCAGAACCGAAAGTTGCCTGAAAGTTGCCTGTCATTGCCCTCTCAGGTTTTTTGGACGCAGGCAAGGCGAGCCTGCTCAGCCGAGTGCTGCGCAATCGCGAAGGGATGCGCGTGGCAGTCATCGTGAACGACATGAGCGAGGTCAACATCGATGCACAGTTGGTGGGCGACGGCGGCGCGGCGCTCAGCCGCACAGACGAGCGGCTTGTAGAGATGACGAACGGCTGCATCCGTTGCGCGCTGCGCTAGACGCCTGCTTGCTCACAGACGGCGAGATGGCGCTTGGCGTGCGCGCTTGGCAGCGCTTTCCCGATCCGTTTCCGCGCTGGGCGACCTGAAAAAGCCCTTTGCCGCGCGCTACAATAACATGCGGCAGCCCAGCGCATCGCGAGAGCGGGGAGGTAGTTTTGTGTCAACTCGCCACTTCCAATATTTCTGCGTGCATGGTCACTTTTATCAGCCGCCGCGCGGAAACCCGATCACTGGACACATCGGCTTTGAGCCTGAGGCAGGCGATTACCGCAATTGGAACGAGCGCATCACAGCTGAGGCATATCGCCCTAACGCTGAGATCGGCAATTTTGACCGCATCAGCTTCGATATCGGCGAGCCGCTGCTGAGTTGGCTGCGTCGGCGCGCGCCCGAGACCTATCAGCGCATTCTTGAGGCAGATCGCAATAACCTTGCCGCGAAAAAGGTCGGCAACGCAGTTGGCAGCGCTTTCCATCACGCCATCCTGCCGCTGCTCAAGCGGCGCGATAAGCGCACGCTGTTCTACTGGGGGTACGTCGCCTTTCAGCATCACCTCGGGCGCGCGCCTGAAGGCGTTTGGCTGCCCGAAATGGCAGTCGACCTTGAGACGCTTCAGATGGCGGAAGCCAGCGGCTACCGCTACACCATCCTCTCACAAGGGCAGATCAACGAGCCCGTTGAGAACGCCGGCCCGTTCTGGGTGGACCTAGAGAACGGGCGTCGCTTGGCTGTTTTTGTGCGCAACGATGAGCTCTCGGACGATCTCTCGTTCAACGTGAGCGCGGCGGGCGGCGCTGGACACTGGGCGCGTAACAAACTCGGCGTGCGGCGCGCCAGCGGCCTGACGCTGGTGGCAGTCGGCGGCGAGGCGTTCGGCCATCATCATCTAGGCGAAGAGCGCTTCTTGCACTGGCTCTTGGCGCACGAGGCGCCTGCCATCGGCTATCGCGTCGTCACGCTCAACGAATATCTGAAAGATTTCTCGCCGAGCGAGACGGTCACTGTCAAGCCGTTCACGGCATACAGCGGGCGCAGCGTCTCGCAGTGGTCGCTCGGCTGGAAAGGGTATTTGCTGCGCGCCCTCGATCATCTGAGCGCGGCGCTCGATGAGCTGTACGTCGAGGTGATGCGACCGCTGAACGTGAACGTCTGGCGCCTGCGCGATCTGTACGTGAACGTCTGGCTGAAGCATCAGACAGGCGAGCAGTTCCTCGCCGAATTCGCGCCGTCTCTGACCAGCGAGCAGCAAGCGCGCATTCTGACCATGCTCAACGCGCAGTTTTACATGAGCAAGAGCTACACGAGCAACGGCCTAGCGCCTGAACGCTTCGATAGCCCTGAGACCCGCTTCAGCATCGCCAACGCCGCGCTCGCCGTGAAGCTGGTGGAGCAAGCGACAGGCGAGCGGCTGGGCAGCACGCTGCGCAACAACTTGCTGTTGGTCGCTGATGAGATCAGTGGCTTGAACGGCGCGCAAGTCTACGATAGCGTGCTGGAAGAGTTCAAGATCGGCGAGGCGACGCCCGCCACGAGCATCGAGCCTGTGCCAGAGCAGCCGGTTGACTCAACCAGCTCGCGCGCCAAGCCTGCCTAGCAGCACGCGCCGCTGATCCGCTGTGATTGGGCCCTCGGCGGCACGTAGCCGCCCGTGCCGCGCTGCAACGCCAGACTCTCTGCTAGCAAGTTCAGGTAAGGGCGCATGTTCGCGCCCGGACAGGCTGTAGTCGGATTGAACTCGTAGTGCCCAGCGAGATGCGTCAGCCTGTAGGTCTGTTTGAGCCAATAGAGCAAGCGCTGAAGCGCTACGAGCTGCGCGCGGCTCGGCGACTCGACCTCGAAGTTGCCCATCAGCACGATGCCGAGCGTGCCTGTGTTGTAGCCTGCCACGCTCGCGCCGCGCACGCGGATATCGCGCCCCTCGTAGACCCTGCCTGCGCCATCAATGCCGAAGTGATAGCCAATATCTGCCCAGCGCCGCGTATTGCGATGAATATCCTGTAGCGCGCGCATCGTGCCGCTATCGCGCAAGAGCGGAAAGCTGTGATGGATGACGGCTGTAGTGTAGATCGTGGCGAGGTCGCCTTCGTAGGCGTACCAACCAGTCGGATTCTCGGCGCCGGCGAAGCCGAACTCTTGCTCAGCCGTGTGGTCAGGCGGCAGCGCGCCCCAATCGGCGCGCCGGATTACCTCAGGCGGCAAAGGTGGCTCGGTCGGCGTCAAGTCAGGCGTGGGGATTGGTGTCTCGGTCGGCTGCGCGGGAAAGCTTCGCGCGCGCCGCGCCAAAAAGATCAGCAAGCCGCCTAGACTGCACGCGCCGCTTGCCGCCAATCCGCTCAGGCCGATGAGCCACGCTAGCATCTCGCGCCTTGAGATGCCTTCCGCGCGCCGCAGCTGTTTTCTCGCCATGCTTCAATCTTCTGGCGCCGCCCTGACGGGCAGACTCACCCGAAAAACCGTCACCTTTTCTGCTGCGCTCTCCAAGCTGATGCGTCCGCCAACCTGCGCGATGACTTGCTTGCAGATGTACAGTCCCAAGCCTGTCCCTTCGCCGCTCGGTTTGGTGGTGAAAAATGGCTCGAAGATGCGCTCGCGTATCTCAGGCGGGATGCCCCTGCCGTTATCCCAGACCAGCACGTCCAGACGGTCGGGCAGGCGGCGCGATTGAACGCCCATTGCAGGCGCAGCGCAACTGTTGAGCGCGTCGCGCGCGTTCATCAGCAAGTTCAGCCAGACATCTTCCAAGTGGCCGCTCGGCGCGCGGATGTAGCTTGGCGGATCGGTCTCAAGCTGGACTTCAAGGCGCACGCCGCTGCGCTCGAGATGAGTTGAGATCAGGTCGAGCGCGTCGCGAATGGTCTGATGCACGTCTACCCAGACAATGCGCTCCTCAGGGTTGCTGTGCCGCGCCGCGCTGAGCAGGCGCTTGACGACGGCATGAGCGCGTTGCCCTGAGCGATTGATCGCCACAGCCGACTCATACTGCGGCGAATCTTTGGGCAGGTCGCTCATCAGCAACTCAGAGTCGACCAAGATCGTGGTCAGCGGATTGTTGATCTGGTGCGCCACGACCGCTGCCAGCTCGCCGATTGCGGAAAGGCGTGCCGCCTGCACCAGACGGGCTTGAGTTTGCTTCAAATTGGCGAGGCTGCGCTCCAAATCGCGGTAGAGTCGCGCATTCTCGATAGCTGTCGCTGCCTGCGCGATGAGCGCCGCAGCAAGGCTGATCTCATCCGTGCGGAAGAGGCGCGGCTCGTACATATCGCAGATGATGAACATGCCGCTGACCTCGCCTTTGATGATCAGCGGCAAGCACAGGATGGATTGCGCGCCGTGACGCGCCATCAGCTCGCGTAGTGGCTCAGAGAGGTTGGCCTGGCGGGCGTGATGGCTCACCCAAGCCTGCCCTTGGAAGATCGGCATGATCTCAGCAGGCACAAGGCTCTCTTCGGGACGCGGCGGCTCTAGAAATTCAGCCGCGCCATACTGCAAAACGCGCAATAGCAGGTCGTTCTCAGCGAACAGGCTCAACACAAGCCAATCAGCTTGCGCTTCGTCCAGAATGCCTTGCGCCGCTGTGAAAATTTCCGCCGAAGGACGACCCTCGCCTTGGAAGCTGACCGCGCGCGCGTCGGGCAGTGAGCGCAAGTGCGCGTATATCTCGGCCGCCAGATCGAGAATGCGCGCTCGGCGCTCGGCGCTCAGCCCTTCTGCCCTAGGCAGCTGGCTGCGATGGAACAAATCCACCACGCCGAAGGGCCTGCCTATCCCAGTTCGCAACGGAAGCACGGTCATGCGCAACGCCGCCATCTGGCGCAACATTTGCAGCTCGGTCGAGAGATGTGCGCCGACTTGTTCACGCGCTACGACGTAATAGTCGTCCTGCTCAATGGCTTGGCGCAAGAGCGGACGCATCTCAAGCGCTGTGCGCGTCGCGCAGGCAGGTTGCCACACCGCCTGCCAAGCCTGCGAAAGCATGGATAGCTCGTTTTCGGCGAGCATAGCTGTATCGCTCGGCGCCGCAGCGCGCTCGCTATCTGTGGCGGCGCGGCGCTGTTGGATGAAACACGCGTCCGCTTCGATAGCTTTCATGATCTGGCGCGAGATGGTCAGCAAGACCTGCTGAAGCGCCAGCGTGGAGTTGATAGCCGTGCTTGCCTCAACAAGCGTCTCAAGGCGGCGCGTCTGCACCACGCGCTCTTGATAGAGCCGCGCATTCTCAATGGCGACAGCGGCGTGCGCGGCCAGATCGAGCAGCAATTCTTGGTCAACCTGACTGAAAGTGCGGTCGCTCCGCCGGTTGTTGACGCCTAGCACGCCAATCGTCTTGCCTCTCAAGCGCATCGGCACGTACACGGCGGAGCGAACGAAATATTCGGTCTCCGCGCCCTGCGGGCCGCTCTGATTGTCGATCAGGATCGGCTCGCCGCTCCGAAAGACGCTCTCGACAATCGGCTCAGTGTTCTTGATTCGGAGATTCGAGGCGTGCGCCTCATCTAAGCCTTTCATCGCGCGCAGGCAGAGCGCTTCTTCCTCAGGATCAGGCAATAGCAGCAGGCTCTCTTCGGCGTCGGTGAGCTTGGCGGCCGCTTCCACCACTTGATTTAGCACTTTGTCTAAGTCCAAGATGGCGGCGATTGAGCGCGCCAACTCTGAGAGCGCGCGTCGCGCTTCCAGCTGTTTGCGCTGCTCGCTGATGGCGCGCGTGCGAATTGTCAGCTCCTCTGATTCTGTCAGATCAAGGACGCTGATATCAGCATGGCACAGCGCCTGCCTGCCTGCTGATCGGCGTCCGTCTTCAAGGTGCCGCTCGATCTCCATCAAAATTTGCGCGCCGCTCTCGCCTAGCTCAGTGATGCGCAGGATAGGCAAGCGCGAGAAGCCGTGATGCTCACGAAGCAAGTCGAGGATGTTGCGTCCATCGCGATGCTGCATGTTCGGATTGACAATCGCGAGCGCGAAACGCTCATGGCGCGCAGCAAGCGCATCGCCACAACTACAGGCGCTCTCTACCTCGTAGCCATCGTTGCGCAGCAACGCCTTCCATTGCTCAGCAACTGCTGGGTTCTCTTCTACGAGCAGAATGCGCCTAGCGTTCACAGGCGGTAGAAAGTCCATGGGTGCGGCCGCTCATCAATCGGGCAGGCTCAGACGCGCGCGCCGTCTGGCGAGATCGTCATCATCGAATGGCGAAGGCGACGGCTTCGAAGGCAGCGCCTTGGCAGGCGGCAAATCGTCTGAGGGCGGCTTGGGGCGCAGTGCGAATGTCTCTTCAACGCGCTCGCGAACGCTGCGCAGCACATCGGCGAGCGCCGGCGCGCGGCTCGGCGGGTTTTCAGAGAGCGGCGCGGCAGCGGACTCGGCGGCGGCGCGGCGCGCATCGGCGACTAGCGCCTCTAGGCGGTTCACTTGCTCCATCAACTCGGCAGCAGCGTTGCGGTAGCGCGTCAGCATCTCGCTCTGCGCGCGGACGCGCTGCTCAAGGCGTTGCTTCTGCGCGATCAAATAGCGCGCGCGCGGCTCATCATCGGCGAGTAGCGCAGAGTCGGCCTGACGGATGTACTCGTCGATCTGGCGTTCCATATCTTCAATGCGCGCTTGAAGCGCCTCTTGCTGAGCAATGGCATCTGCCAGCCGCTTGCGCAAGGCGGCGATCTCGCGATCCAGCTCCTTCGGCGCGCCGAGTCGCTCAGGCGGGATTGGCGCAATGGACGAACGCTCGGCGCCGCTCGAGGTCAAGCTACTCAAGCTCGCTCGCAGCAGGACGTTCAGTTTTTCCAGTAGATCGGACATGGCAGCACGCTCGATGAATGACGCTACGGAATTCTACGCGATCCTAACGCAAAGTGCGGCAAAGCCAAAGGCGCGAGAGGCTCAGGTTTCCTCTACAGGCACGTAGCGCAGCTCGCCATTTTCCCTCTCCTGAGCGGCCGCAGCGGTCAGGGAGGGCGCGGGCAAGCGCGCAGTCGGCAGCGGCTCAGCGCCTTGTGATGGCGGCAGGGAAAGCGCGCCCGGAGCAGTTTGACGGGCAGGCGCAGGAATTGGCGCAGGACGTTGACGCGGCGGCGCGACAATCGGCTCTGTGGACTCAGGCATGGCGGGCGTATCTGTAGCGCGCGCAGCTTGTTCGCCTTCCGCCGCCTTGCCCGCGCCTAGCTTGCGCGCTGCGCCTGCCGAGAGCGCTCTTGAAGGCGGTGGCGGCGTCGGCAGGCGCAGATCGTACACTGTGCGCGGCGCGTCTAGCGCTGAACGCCTCGGCGCAGGCGGCGCAGGACGGTACTCCACTTTGCGATTGGTCAGACGGCTGACGATAGCCTCAACTACGCCAATCACGACCAGCATCATCAGGTTGACGAGCGCCACGCTGCCATAGACTGTCGCGAGCGTGTAGGCGGCAGTCGCAATTGGGCCGGCGAGCAGCAGCAAAATAGCGTTGTACATGCCGAGAATCAGCAAAAACAGCATGAAGCCGCCGAGGATCAGCCATAGAAACCATGTGCTGCGCAGCTCGCGGGCAGTTGGCAGCATGGTGTTAGTGATCGCGAAGAGCAGGTAAATCCAAAGCGGCAGGTCGGGGCGGCTGAGCAGGCGGCTGAACGCCTCGCGCAGCGCGACGGAGTCGGCATTGCCGAGCAATGCCAACACTTCAGGCAGGTTCAGCACGCCGTAGCTGATCGCCAGCATGAGCGCGAAGCCGACTACAGCAGGTGCGGCGGCAATGACGCCGATGTGGAGCGGATTCAGCGTCCTGTAGTCTAGAAAGTTGGTGCGCACGATGCCGTCATCGTCAATCTCAGGCTTCGGGAGGATGAACGTGACCCGCTGTCCGAGCATTCCAGCTACGATCCATCGGCTCAGCTCGCGCAGCAAGATGCCGGGCAATAAAATAAGGACGTACAGCCAAGCGGCGGTCTCTTTGTTGCGCAGCCACAGCAAGCCGATGCCGAACACATGTTGCCTGATCCAATACTGCGTGCGCGCCAAGATGAACGCCACCACAGCTAGGACGATCCACGGCGTGAACAAATTCAGGACATCGGACGTGGTGAGCGTCTCAGTCAGCATGGCTCACGGCTCAGGCGCGCTTTGCTTGCGCGGCAAGGCGCACCAGCTCCACAAACTCGTCCAACTTCAGCGATGCGCCGCCGACCAGCGCGCCGTCGATCTCTGGCATCTCCATGTACGCCGCCATGTTCTCAGGCTTCACGCTGCCGCCGTACTGAACGCGCACGCGCTGCGCCAGCTCCTCGCCGTAGAGCGCTGCGATCACATCGCGCACCGCCACTCTGATGGTCTCGTTCGCGTCCTCGGGCGAGGCATTCCTGCCCGTGCCGATTGCCCAGATCGGCTCGTAAGCGATCACGATCTCCGTCAGCAACTCGGCGGGGATGCCTTCCAGCGCAGCGCGCACCTGGCCGCCGACAAACGCGACCGTCTCGCCCGCCTCGCGCTGCGCTAACGACTCGCCTACCGCGATGATCGGCTTGAGTCCGCCCGCCAGCAAGGCTTTCGCCTTCGCGTTAATCATGTCGTCAGTCTCGCACAAGTACTGGCGCACTTCAGAGTGTCCGATGATCACGTACTCCACCAAGCCTTGCAGCATCGGCACGGAGACGCAGCCTGTGTAGGCGCCCTGCGGCGCTTGATGCACGTTCTGCGCGCCGACTTTGATCGGCGTGCCGCGCAGCACTTCCGCCACAGCGGGGATGGCGACGAATGACGGACAGACAACGCGCTCCACGCCTTCGAACGGCGATAGCGGCGCGATCAAGGCGCGCGCAAACTCGGCCGCTTCAGCGGGCGTTTTGTGCATCTTCCAATTGCCGGCGACGATCGGCAAGCGCACGAGTTATCCTTCCTGAGCAAAATACCCTCTCCAAAAGTTTACCGCAAAAGCGCGCCGACCTGCCGCTGCGAACCAAAAAGGCAGCTCTTCGTTGACCCGAGCTGCCTTGTGCAACCGCACCTGCGCTGTCGTTCAGCCGTCATTCGAGCGACCACAAGCGCAGTGTGCCGTCTGCGGACGTGCTGTATAGCATCTTATCGTCAGCGCTGAACGATAGCGAGCGCACTGCCTGCGTGTGCCCGCTCAGCTTGCGCACAACCCGCCCGCTTGCCACGTTGTAGATCACGATCGCCCCTCGCGCATGCCCAACGCCGAGCAGCTTGCTATCGCTATTGAAGGCGAGCGCCGAAACCGCGCCGAGCTGCTCATCCAAACGCAAGGACTCCTCTGCGCGCAGCGTCTTGGTGTCGTAGATCAGCACGCCTTCCGCTGAGGCGGCAGCCAGCAAGCTGGCAGTGTTGTTGAAAGCGAGCGCGCTGGCAGTGCTGACGTTGTCGATCAGCTGCACGCTGCCATCAGCTAGTGAGACAAGCCGCACAAACGGATCGCCAGAGGCTGCGTAAGCAGCGAGGCGTCCATCAAGGCTGAAGGTTGTGTGCAGGAGATCGCGGGCATGTTCAGCGCGCGTCTGGGCTATCTCGCGCGTGGTGTTGGCATCGAAGACGCGGATCGCGTTATCTGCTGCGCCGCTGATGATCTGCCTGCCGTCCGCGCTGAACGCTAGGCTGATGATCGGCCCGCGATGCGCGTCGAAGCTTGCCAGATTCTTGCCACTCGCCACATCCCACAGGAAGATTTTTGCTGAAGCGCCGACTGCTAGCGTCTTGCCGTCAGGGCTGAAGGCAAGACTGCCGATGTTGGCGCGCTGCATCTGTAGAGTCTGCAAAATGCGGTAGCTCTCGGTCTCGTAGAGCAGGACGTTGCCGTTTGAGCTGCCGACCGCCAAGAGCGCGCCGTCAGGACTGTACGCAACAGCGTTGACCTGCGCTTTGGCATCTTCGAGCGCGCGCAGCTCAGCGCCCTTTTCCACGTCCCAGATGCGCACCCTCTGATCGGACGATCCTGAGGCGAGCTGCTTGCCATCAGCTTTGAACGAGAGGGCGTTGATCTGACCACGATGCCCTTGGAGTATGCCCGCTACGCGCCCGCTCTCGGCTTCCCACAAGCGGATCGTGTCTTGATCGAGCGTGGCAGCTGCCACCAATTTGTTATCAGGGCTGAACGCGACCGCGCAGAAGCCTGAGCGAGCGCCCCCGAAGGTCTGCAGCCGCTCGCCCGTCTCCACATTCCAGACCCCGACTGTGCGATCCAAGCTGGCAGAGGCGAGCTTCGCGCCATCAGAGCTGAAGGCGACTTGCTGCACTTCCTCGCTGTGACCGCTGAGGAAGCGCGGCTGCTTGGTCACATCAGCCGCAGAGTACAGCCAGATACCGATGGTGCTGGCAACAGCGATGTATTTGCCATCCGGCGAGGCAGCCAAGTGGCGAATGCCGCCGCGCCCGATAGTCGTCGCGCCGCCCTGCGCGGAGACAGTCAACGCGCCGCCCCCCGTGAGCGCGACCGCGATCCAGAGACCGAACAGACGGTAGAAAAAGCGTTTCATTGAGCCTCTCCTCAACGCGCGTGGAAAACTCGATAGAGCGTCTTCAGAAAGCAGCAAGTGCGTTGAAACGCTCGCCTTGAATTGTACCATCAAAAGCGAGGCTCAGCGCCGCGAGCTGAGGAAAGCGAGCCAGGCCGCTTGCAGCCGTTCCTTATCTTCAGCGCTCACGTTATGAATGTACAGCGATAGCCGCTTCTTGCGCGTGTTGTACAGATCGAAGTAGCCGTTCAAAGCTGCCACGCGCGCGTACATATCGTTGAAAACGCCCGTGAACGCTGCTGAGATGCCTTGCGCCGTCAGATAGTCGGCGAAGGCACGCGCAAGCGTCTCCGCTTCGCGCAACAGCGCATCCTGCTCAGATTCAGATGCGTCAGTCGTTGTAAGTTGCGTCATCAAGCGCAGTTCAATAGCCTGCCTAGCGAGTTGATCGGCTTTCTCGTTCCACGGATTGTCTGCGTGGCTCGTCACCTTTCGCCACGCGATCTGCACGCCTGATTTGCGCACAAATTCCGCGTACTTCTGCGTCAGCTCTTTTTCAGCGCGCCAGTGCCCCGTCGCCCATGCCTCCAGTCCTTCGTAGTCGTAGTAGATCGTCACCGCTGGCACCTTGTGCTCATCACACCAACGCAGCGCCTCAGCAACGGCTGAGATCTCACCCCCCACCTGCCGATGCTCAGGGCTAGTCTTGGCAATACCGAACAACGCCGCGTGAAACTGCGAATTCTTCAGGATGACGACGCCGTAACCGACTGTATTATGCTCAAAAGAGCCGTCCACGTAGATTTCATACTGATCAGTTGCTATCTCTGTCATACTGCTTCTCCACATTCAATTATAAACCAAGCGCAAATTGGCAAAAGAGCGGCTGAGCGCGCTCTTGTTACCTCGGAACGGCTGTTCGCACGCCGCATGTTTCCCGTGATTGCAAGTTCCGGCATGAAATCAGGCATGGCAATACCGTTATCGCGCCGCCTCACCACATGCGCTGACCTGTGGTAAACTAGCCCGCACAGCCGACGGAGCGCTAGATGACCACACTTTACATCTACATCGCCGGCCCGCGCGGATCGGGCAAAACGACTTTTCTGCGATCGCTAGGGAATGCTGACGACTCGGTAGTGGATGCCGCCAATGGCATCGAGTGCCGCCAATTCGTGGTGGGTGCGACGCTCAGCCTACGAGTGATGGCGCCCGTTGAAGCCCCGCGCTTCGATCACCCTTCAGCAGCGATGACGCGCCATAGCGCCGCCTGCCTTGCTCAGCCCATTTGCAAGGAATGCCGATGAGCCGCTCGCCTCTGTTCTCACGTATCTCATCATGTATCGCTCTGCTGACAGCGCTGGCGCTGAGCGCCTGCGCCGCGCTCGAGCCGACTGCCACGCCGACGCGCGCTCCTACGCCAACCTCGACCGCCACGCCGGCTGCGCCGCCTGCCACGCCGACTCCCGCGCCATTGCCGACCGCTGTGCCAGAGCCGACACAGCGCGGCACATTGCGCCTTTTCCACGCCGCGCCCGCCTTGCAAGCTGTGGATATCTACATCGAAGGCTCGATCATCGCGCAGCGCCTAGGTTATGGCGAGTTCAGCTTGCCTGTGGCGCTCAACGAAGGCGAATACACGCTGCGCGTCCTGCCCAGCCGCGCCGATCCTGAGCAGAACGAGCCGCTCGTCCGCGAGCGCGTGCGCATCCGCGCGGGCGACGCGCTGCTCTATGTGCTGCGTCCTGCAGGCGAGACGCTCCGCGCGCTGCGCTACCCGCAAGATGTGCGCAAGACGGCGCTTGGCGAGGGACGCGTCGCCGCGCTGAACGCGCTGGTGGACGACGTCGCGCTCAGCGTCTTCTTGGATCAAGATATTCCGATCGGCGCGGCGCAAAGCGGCGGACAAGGCACTACTGCGCGCGAAGTGATCGCGCGGCGCTACACAGCGCGCTTCCTGAGCAATAATCAGACCGTGTTGGCTGCTCCGTTCACGCTCGCCGCGCGCAACTCCGTCTTTTTGATCCTATACGGCACGCTCGCGCAGCCGCGCTTGGCGACGCTGAGCTTGCCGACGCTGCGCGAGAGCCAATTGCGCATCCTGAACGCCAATTGGCGCTTGCCGAGGGCGGATGTGTACCTTGACGAGCGCCTTGTGGCAGAAGGTATCGCCTTCGGCGGCCTGAGCGAGCCGCTCTCGCTCGCGTCGCGCACGTATCGCCTCCGCGTGCTGCCCAGCGGCGCAGCGCCCGATTCGCCGCCGCTCTTCGAAGGCGCGTTGCCCCTCGCCGAAGATCGTCAATTGCTCCTCGCCATTTTCAGTGAGCGCTTTGAGGATCGCAGCCGCCTGCGCACGGCGCTCTTCACTGAGCCGCTCGACCTGCCCCCGCAAGGCAGCGCACATCTGAGCGTTTTGAATCTCGCCCGCCAAGAGACGACGATTCAAGCGCTCGATCCGACCGCGCCGCTCAGCGCGCCCGTGCCGTATGGAGCGCTCAGCGCGCCGATCGCGCTCAGCGCGGGCAGGCAGCGTTTGGCCTTCAACACGCTCGAAGAGACGCCACGCACAGTCGAGACGGCTGAGGTCGCCCTTGAAGCGGGCTGGAGCTACATCTACGTTGTGCTGAGCAGCTTGAACACGCCGCCTATCCTGATCGGCACGAATGTGCAAGCGCTCTTCGCCGCGTTGCCAACTCCGACTATCAGCAGCGGTGTGCGCGTGCGTCTGGTGAACGCGGCTGCCGAGCCGCTCAACGTGGATTTGGCCGTCGGCGAGACGCTGCTCTTCACGGCTGTGCCTGTCAATAGCAGCACGGCGACGCGCCCGATTGAGAGCGCCATGCGCCCTGTGCGGCTGCTGCGCAGCGAGACAGGCGAGGTGTTGGCTGAGCAGACCCTGCTCTTCGCGCCGAACGGCAACTTGGTCTTCGTGGTGCTGGGCAGGCAGGGCGCTTGGCGATTGCTGCAATCGCAAGAGCGCGCGCGACCGAGCCGCAGCAACGCCGCGCTGCGCGTCATTCACGCCGCGCCTGATGCCGAGCCAATCTCGCTCGAATCACCATTGGTCGCGTCGCGGGTCGCCATCTTCGGCGACCGCCCCACGCCGACGCCGCGCGCCGCGCGATACTTCGCACGTCTGGAGTACGGCAACATTTCCAGCATCGTCACGCTGCGCAACAATACCTATACCTTCGTCGCGCGCAGCGCAATTGACGGCGCGCCACTGGCGGAGCTGCGCGACGTCGCGATTGAGGCGAACGCGCGCTATGACCTGCTATTGGTGCGCGGCGACTCAGGTTTGCCGCGCGACGTGCGCCTCGTGCTGCTCAAAGCGCAGGACGATTAGGCAAGTGCAGGTTGGCGCGGCTGAGCGCAACCGAGAGATTATCGCCGTAGCGCACAAGGTGCGTGGTCACGCCGCCGATCTCAAGGCGGGCACGCGTCTCAGCGGCGCGGCGCGCTCTAACGGCAACGCCGAAGCTGTGCGGATCGATCAGGACGGCGATGACGCGCACGCCGCGCTGCACCAAAAGTTGCGCCTCGGCTAACCACGCATCGTCCATATCAGCGCTGATCAGAATGGCGATGGCGCCGCGCCCCAGCTGCGGACTCACCAAAGCCAGCTGATGTGCAAATGGCAAGTCGCTCTCCACTTTGGCGAGCGCTAACGCCTCTAGGATGCGCGTGAGCTGCCTGCCGCCGCGATCCGGCTGCAGCAGAGTGCGCTGCGGCGTATAGGCGGCGAAGCCGAGCCAGCGCTCTTTGACCAGAACATGCGCGCTGATCGAAGCGGCGACGGCAATAGCGTACTCGGCGCTATCAGGCGGCAGATACATTTCATTCGGCGCGACGCCGCCTACATCGAACGGGCGCGCCACGTGCGCCGCCGCGTTCAGATCGAGGATCACCCACAGCTCGGAGAGCGGATCAAGCTCAAATTCCTTGACGATCAGCCGATCGCGGCGCGCTGTGCTGCGCCAATGGATGCGGTTGAAGGCATCGCCGGGCGCGTAATCGCGGATGCCCGCTGCGTTGGTCGTCGCGCAGTGAGCGCGCCGCTGCTGCGCCCTGCCGCCTGAGAGCATCTCGCCTTCAGGCGCGAAATCCGCCAGCGGCACAACAGGAGGGTAGACCAACACGCTCGACCGCGCAGGAATGTGCCGAGTCAGCTGAAAGAAGCCGAACGGATCGCCGCTGGTCAGGGTCAAGCCGCCTAGTTGGAACTCACCGCGCAACAGGCATGGCGTGTGAACAGACCAGTGGAACGCTCCGTAAGGCGCCAGCGGCGGCACGACAATGCCGACGCGATGCTCGGGCAGCGTGCTGTGATCGCGCACCTCAAGCCACAGCTTGGGCAGCGGGCTGCGGCTCTGCAAGCTGAGGTACTCGTCCAGGGTCTTGCCGACCTGCGCGCGGCGCGTCCACGTGTTGCGCGTCAGGCGAATGTGGCTCAGGTTCAGGCGCGCCCAGAGCCACGAGAGGATCAGCAACACGAGCAGCAGGTAGCCGATGTTGAAGAAAAACGCGCGTCCCGTCCACAAGCCGCATAGAAAGGAGAGGATGATCAAGCTGTGAATGGCGTTGCGGCGCCTAGCCATGTTTCACCTTTAAGCGGCTCAAGCGCTCTAGCAAGCTGAGCGCAGCGTGGGCTGAGAACAGGAAGAGCAGTGGATCGGTCGGGACTCGGTAGCGCGTGGCGGGGATGTAGATCACGTAAAGGGCGGTCATGGCGAGCTGCACGAGCCATAGGAGCGAGCAATCGCGCCACTGGCGCAGGCTGAGCGCAGCGCCGAGCAAGGCGAGCAGCAGCGCTGCGCCGAAGTACAGGCGATGCACAGCGCGTCCGATCACGTCGAAAAGCGCGTCCGAGTACGCGGCGACAGGATCGTCTTCGCCGATAGTGACGGGCGAGAAAGTCTCGCCGCGCTCGGTCTCAAGGCGCAGCGCGCCGCTCGGCGTGACGATCGGCGTGGCGCCGGGCAGCGGATTGCGCGTTGGGAAAATATCTATGTGCCAGTAGGCGCTGAATTTGACCCACAACAGCTCGGGCAGCGCCTGTGGATTTTCGCGCAGGTAGGCGAAAGCCAGTTGATACAGATCGTCGCTAGCAAGGCGTGTGTCTTCAGTCCGAATCGGCGCCTGCGGCCGAATCCATTGCGGATGAAAGCCTGCGCGCACTAGCGGGATGGTCAGCGGATTGTTGCCGAACCAAAAGTTCATGCCGCCGTTTGTGGCGATCGGCACGAAGGCGCCGTAAACGCCGTACGTCCGAATCAGCCACGGCGCGACGAGCGCTGCGCTCAGCGCCCCCATCGGCAACAGACGGCGCACGGCCTCCCAGAAATTCAGGCGGAACAGAAACCATAAGGCGACCAGCGGCGCAAGCGGCACGATCACAGGGCGGGTCAGCGCGCCGAGCGCCAAGCACGCGCCGCTGAACAACGCTAAGGCAAGGCTGCGCCGCTCCCGCAGCAGCACGGCGCTCCATAGGAAGCCGTACATCAGCGCCATGAAGAGCGGCGTATCAATCAGAGTCAAATTTTGGAAGATCAGGTAAGGGTAGAGCGCTTGAGCAAGGCCTGCCAACAGCGCGATGCGCCGATTAAACAGCCGCTCGCCGATCTCAACTAGAAAATAGATCGAGAGACAATCTAGGAGCGTGTGGAAGATTCCAACTTGCAGGTATCCGCGTCCGAAGAGCGCGTAAAGCGCCGCTAAAACGTAGCTATAGAGCGGCGGAATGGCTGCGTCAGGCACGCCCGCTGTCCGCCCGTAGATGCCTGTGGCGAGCAAGTTCTGCGCATAGGCGTCATACGCCTCCGAGCCATGCACGGCGCCTGTCCGCTCAAAGGCGAAGACCGACGGAAAGGCGAGCAGAACAGCCAAGCGCGCTGCGCAGCACGTCAGCAGCAGCAGCGCCAGCCACGAGACCTGCCGCGCGCCGATGCGCACTCCAGCATCTTGCAAGCGGATCACCATGCGCGTCAACTCGTGCCAAACTGACGGTCGCCGGCGTCGCCTAAGCCTGGCACGATGAAGCCGCTCTCGTTGAGCCGCTCGTCGAGCGCGGCGAGGTGGATCGGCACGTCAGGATGCGCCTCAGAGAGCGCCTTGACGCCTTCAGGCGCGCCGATGATGCCGATGAACTTGATGCGATTCACGCCCCAGCGCTTCAGGACGTTCACGGCTTCCACTGCCGAGCCGCCTGTGGCAAGCATCGGATCGAGCACGAAGCAGATCTGCACGCGCGGCTCGACGGGCAGCTTGTTGTAGTACTCGACGGGCCGCAACGTCTTCTCATCGCGGTACAGCCCTAAGTGCCACACCTCAGCGTTCGGGATCAGCTCCCAAACGCCTTCCACCATGCCCAGCCCTGCCCGCAAGATCGGCACCAAGCCGACCGCCTCGGCGAGCTGCGCGCCGCTCGCCACGCCCATCGGCGTCTGCACGCTCAACGGACGCAGGCGCAGGTCGGATGAGGCTTCGTAGCACAGCAAGGCAGCAAGCTCGCGCACCAATTGGCGGAATCTTTGCGGCTCAGTGTTGACGTCGCGTAAGATGGCGAGCTTGTGCTGGATGATCGGATGATCCGCGATGTGCAGTTTGGGCATAAACGGCGCGCTTCCTGTTCTCCTGAGCGCTCGGGGATTGCACGGATTGTACGCAGCCGTGTGGACGCTGTCAACGTCAGGCACGAGTACGTCAGGCACGAGTTGTGTGCTCTGCGCGCATCGGCTAGAATTTGCGCGCAGTGAAATGGTCTATCTTAGGTTGCGGCGTGCTGCAGCAAGCACGCGCTCAGAGAGGTATGCACGCTATGTCACAAACTGTCCCTATCACAGTTGCCTACGGCGACGGGATCGGTCCAGAGATCATGGAAGCCTGCCTGTTCATCCTGAAAGAGGCGGGCGCGCGCATCGAGATTGAGACAATTGAGATCGGCGAGAAAGTCTACTTGCGCGGCAACCCTGCGGGCATCGAGCCGAGTGCGTGGGAATCGTTGCGGCGCACGCGCGTCTTCTACAAAGCGCCAATCACCACGCCACAAGGCGGCGGCTTCAAATCGCTGAACGTGACGGCGCGCAAGACGCTCGGCCTGTACGCCAATGTCCGCCCGTGCGTCGCCTACGATCCGTTCGTGCGCACCAAGCACCCCGGCACAAATATCGTGATCGTACGCGAGAACGAGGAAGACCTCTACGCAGGCATTGAGCATCGCCAAACCGACGAGGTCTATCAGTGTCTGAAGTTGATCACGCGCCCTGGCAGCGAGAAGGTCATCCGCTATGCCTTCGAATATGCGCGTCAAAACGGGCGCAAGAAGGTGACCGCCTTCACCAAAGATAACATCATGAAGATGACCGATGGCTTGTTCCATCGCGTCTTCGATGAGATCGGCGCTGAGTATCCTGAGATCGAGAAAGAGCACTGGATCGTAGATATCGGCTCGGCGAAGATGGCGGATACCCCCGAAGTGTTCGACGTGATTGTGCTGCCCAACTTGTATGGCGATATCCTCTCCGATGTCGCGGCGCAGATCGCAGGCTCGGTCGGCATGGCAGGCTCTGCCAACATTGGCACGCACGCCGCCATGTTCGAGGCGATTCACGGCTCAGCGCCGCGCCGCGCAGGGCAAAACCTCGCCAATCCGTCCGGCCTGTTGCTGAGCGGCGTGATGATGCTTGTCCACATCGGGCAGCCCGACGTGGCTGAGCGCGTCCACAACGCTTGGCTGGCAACCATCGAGAATGGCTACCACACTTACGATATCTATCAAGAAGGCGTCAGCCGCGAGAGGGTTGGCACGCGCGAATTCGCCCGCAAGGTCGTCGAGCACCTCGGTCAAAAGCCGCAGCGGCTTAAGGCGGTCAGTTACTCGGCGGCAAGCGGCATCACCAAGGCAGTTGAGGCCGATTTGAACCGCCCGCCTGCGCGCAAAGAGCTGATCGGCGTGGACGTCTTCCTGCACTGGCGCGAGCGCGATCCGAACCGGCTCGGCGAGGCGGTCAAGATGCTCGGCGATGAGCGCCTGCGCCTAACGATGATCAGCAATCGCGGTCAGAAAGTCTATCCCGACGGCTTGCCTGAGACCTTCTGCGTGGATCATTGGCGCTGCCGCTTCATGTCGCCCGATAAAACGCCGATCACGCATCAGCAAATCCTAGACCTGCTCGGGCGCTTTGCGGCGGCCGGCTTTGACTTCATCAAGACAGAGAATCTGTATCTCTTCGACGGCGTGGAGGGCTTCTCGCGCGCTCAGGGCGAGTAGCGCGCTGCGCCTTGAGCAGGTTTCATTCCGAGAGCGGCGAGCTGACCCTCGATCGCGCCCTTGATCGCGCCTCGCGCGGCGCCGCAGTTTTACACTGCGCTGCCGGGCAGGGCGCAACCGCCACGCTCAGCGCGCTTGAGTTGCTGCCGAGCGCTCACGCGCCTTGCCAT
>JAGHYP010000161.1 GCA_017743585.1 Chloroflexota bacterium | reverse complement strand
GAGCGAAATCGTGCGCGCCTCGCCGGCTTTCACGCCAAGCGCCTGCTCAGCGAAGTTCGGCATGAACTCGCGCTTGGGGTCAGCCGTGAGCAAAATCTCGAAGTCAGTCTTTTCGATGAACGTCTCAGCGCCCTCGCGCTTAGCTTCCGCCTCAGACGCCTGCTTTTCAGCCATCTCGGCGGGCTGAGCTTCGGCCGTGGCATCAGGTTGTGCTTGGCCGCGTTGATGGATCGCCTCGCCACGAATATCCACCTTGATCAGGTCGCCCATCTCGGCGGGACGATCCACTTCAGTCTCTTCGGCATAGCGCTCGCGCAACGACTCAAGCGCCTCTTGCACCTGTTCATCCGTGATCACAGGCAGCGTGTACTCGTGGCGCACCTGACGGTAATCGCCTAAATCCACTTCAGGCGCCTTCGGCACGCTGAAGACCAGCTGGAGCGTCGGCTCGGTCTTGATATCTTCGAGGCTGCCCGCAGTATACGGCTTAAGCGCGGCAGCTTGCAAAGATTCGCGGTAGATTTCATTGCCCAAATCTTCGAGCGCCTCGCCCATCACGGCCTGCCGCCCGACGTAATTGACGACAACGCCAAATGGCGCCTTGCCTTTCCGAAAGCCGGGGATATTCACCTTGGCGGCAATGCGCTTGGCGGCGCGCTGCATCGCAGCGTTGAGGCGCTCTTCTGGGACGTCTACTATCAAGCGCGCTGTGTGATTCTCTAGGTGTTCAACCCGCATTCAAACACTTGCCTTACACAAATGGGGATGATCGCTAGCACTGTGGCAGCTGCCTGTGCAGCTGGTCAAGGCTATGGTGGGGACGGAGAGACTCGAACTCTCACGGGTAATCCACATGATCCTAAGTCATGCGCGTCTGCCAATTCCGCCACGTCCCCGCGACTTTTGCGGCATTATACCGCAAGGTTGCCGCCTCTGACAATGCCGAAATGCAGCACGCGCTTTTAGATCACGCGAATTGGGCGCGCAGCAGGTAAAGTCCGCTGCCGCTGGCGACCATCACGCGCTCCCTATCAGGCAGGAAGGCGCAGTTGGTCACGCCGCGATCTAGGAAGAGGCTGTGTAGGCAGGTCTGATCGCTCAATCGCCACAAGCGCACGCCGCCATCCCGCGCACCTGAGAGCAGCCATTGCCCATCAGGCGAGAAGGCGAGCGCTTGCACGTTATGTGCATGCCCTTCCAGCCGAGTGACCAACCTGCCCGTTCCTACTTCCCACAAGTTGATTTTCTTATCGTAGGCGCCAGTCGCCAGATAGCATCCATCCGGGCTGAAAGTGCAGACCAAGACGGAGTGATTTCGATGCCCATCGAGCTTTGCGCACTCGCTGCCATCGGCAGCAGACCACAAGCGCGCTGTGCCATCTGCGCTGGCGCTCGCGATGTAGCGTCCATCAGGGCTGATCGCGCAGCAATTGACCTGAACACTATGACCATCCAGCTGGAAACGCAGCGCGCCGCTCTCAGCAGACCAGACGCGCACGCTCCGATCAGCCGACGCGCTTGCAAACCATCTGCCGTCAGGGCTGATCGCGCAGCGCCAGATCACATCTCTGTGTCCTTCGAGCGTGCGTATCAACCTGCCGTCGGATAAGCTCCACATGCGCAGCCTGCGATCGCGCCCGCCGCTGAGCGCCCATGTGCCGTCAGGGCTGATCGCGCAGCACAGGATATCTCCTCTGTGCGCGCTATGAATGGCGCGCATCGGCAAGCCACTTCCCATGCTCCAGACCACAAGCTGCTCGCCGCGGTCGCTGAGCGCGAGCTTACCATCTCGGCTGAGCGCGCCATGCCATATCGGCACTGCGCGAGGATGCCGCTCAGGCCTTTGCAGCAAGCGCTGCACCTCCCAAATTTTCACATCTTTGTCGTCAGAGGTCGTCACTAGCTGGCTACCGTCGGGCGAGAAGGCGACGCTGCGCACAGCGCCCAGATGTTCATGTAGGATCAGATGTGCGCTGCCGTTTGCGCGCAAGTTCCATAAGACCAAACTACCATCCTCGCTGACAGAGGCGAGCCATTGACCATCAGGGCTGAAAGCGACGCCGTTGATCGCGCTTGTGTGTTCGCGCAAATGACGCACTCTGCCCTGACTCTCTGGCGGCATGAGCAGCACTTCGCCGTCCTCGCTGCCGATTGCCACTAAGTCGCCGCGCGGGCTGAAAGAGACAGCGCGCAAGGCGTGCGTTGAGAGGCTGCGATGATGGATCACTTCGAATAAGTCCGCCCGCCATATGGCGAGATCGCCGCTTCTGTGGACGGAGGCGAGCAAGCTGCCGCTCGCGTTGAAAGCGAAAGCGCTCGCCGCGCGCTCAGGGCGCACCTCAAAGCGATGCAATTGGTTGCCAGTCGCCACATCCCACACTTGGATGACGCCGCTCTCGTCAGCAGATGCCAGACGACGGCTATCAGGATGAAAAGCGATAGCGTTGATAGCCGCGTTGGTCTGGCCGATTTGCCGCACATGAGCGCCGCGCTCAGCGTCCCACAGGTGCAGCTGCTGCCGCCCAACAGTGACGAGCCATTTACCATCGCGGCTGAAGCTGCAGCGATACTGAGGTTGATCCGAATTGCGCAGCACAAAGCGCACCCCACCCGTCTGGACATCCCACACACGCACTGTTTGATCGGCGGATGCAGTCGCTAAAAAGCGTCCATCAGGGCTGTACGCGCAATCCCAGACAGGCTCTGTGTGTGCGCGCAGCGTGCGTATCAGCGCAGGATGCATGGCAGGCAGGTCATGCCAGCGCACAAGGCGCGGCCCCGCGAGGGTCTGCCTGTGGCGCTCTACCAATGGCTTCAGCTCAGGTACGTCGCCTAGCCATAGCATGAGCGTCGCCGCTATTTCGTCGCGATTCTGCGCAGCGTTCAGGATGTGGTGGATGCGCCTGTATTCGCGGCGCAGCGCGGCAAGCTGCGCATCTCGAGGCGCGTTGGCAGCGGCGAGGTTCAAATCGGCTTCCACAGCAGGTGGACGGCGCAAGGCAGTCTTAGCGATTAGATACGCCAAATCTTTGACGGTCTCGACGAGCAAGCCGGCGCGCCTGATGTGGAGCAGGTGCTGCGCTAAGAAGTCCCACAAGTAGGGCGTATCTGCAGGCAATGTGCGCCAATCGCTGTAAGTGTAGGGTCTGATCTCGAATGTGCGCGCCAGCGCAAGCGCGCCTCTCACAAAGAAGCGGGCGGTGTAGCCGCCGACGCGCCACGGCGATTGCCGCCAAGTGGATTGAATTGTGATATCGCCTTCTGTTGTGCTCGTAAGTTTTTCATCTATCAGCAACTCACCCGACCCTGCTGCGCCGTACCACAGCTGAGCGCGCAGCTCAGTGCCTCTCGGCACGTCCCCCAGAGAGACCGTCAAATAAATTTGCGGCACATGCTCCACTGCCCAATCAACGCTCGGGCTGGACGCGCTATCTGTGAGCGAAAAGCGCGCGCGCTTGATGCGAACATCGTCCACGTAGACGAACTCAATCGAGTGCAGCGGCTCATCATGCCCTGTTACCTCATCGGCGAAGCAGATCGTCGCAGTGAACTTGCCCGCTCGCCAACTTTGCGTTAGGCTAGGCTGCAGAAGCACCCACAGCGCGCCTGAGTGCGTCTCTGAAATATCCGGCGATAGAGCTGGCTCATCTTGCTCCTCGTCATCTTCGTCTTCGCCTTCCTCGTCGAACTCATCCTCAATGATCAGCTCTACGTCCTCGTCGTCTTCTTCCTCGTCTTCTTCTTCATGGGCAGTGTAAGCGCTCGCAGGCTCGGTCGGGCGCTCACCAGAGAGCGGCGATGAGGGGATCCCAGCCTGCCTTGCTAGCTCGCTCCGCAAGCGCTGGGTGAGGCTGGCGAACTCAGCATAAGGACGGCTGAAACGGAAGACCTCAACGCCCTGCTGATCAGTGACGATGACTGAGAAACGCATGGTAGCTTTGACATCGCTGACGTTGGCTGTCAGAAGAACAGCTTCATCTCGCCAGAAGAGCTTGGCTGGTTTAAGCTCAGGCTCGCTCGGACGCACGGCGCGCCAGCTGTTCAGCCTGGGCAGCGGAAAGCGCTGCTCTATCTCGCGAATGGCGCGCTGCAGCGCGTCGTGAATGCTCAGTTCGGTCAGCGTGTACCCTTCGCGCGTTTTGCGCAACATCGGCAAGGCGCGCCGATCGCCAATTTTGCCGAGCGCGGTCACAACGCTCCAGCGCAGGTCGTTATCGCTATCTTCCAGCAGCGGGATGAGCAGCGGCGTCAGATTCGGCACTTTCAGACGCGTCGCGATCTCGACCAAGAGGCGGCGCGCGTCTGGATCGCGCTCTGACGCGATTAGATCAGGCAGCATTTGCACGAATTCGCTCGGTAGCTTCTTCTGACGGCTGAGGATGGCCGCCGCTTGCCAACGGATGAAGGGATTCTCGTGCCGCAGCGCCTCTGTGATCGGCGCTAGATCGCTGATCTCCGTGAAGCGGTTCAACGTGGCGACTGCCAACATCTGCAGCCGTCTGTCGTTCGTCTTGAGCGCCTGCAAGAGCGGCTTGGTCAGGCGGAATTTGGTGGCGGCTTGGAGGATCAGCGGCAAGTGTTCAGGCGGCGCGCTGAGCAAACGCGCCGTCAGCAGCGCCTCGCTGCCGCCGAGGACCAACACTTCGTTGTAAATCTTGCCCAGCAGCGGGTCGCGTTGTCCGCTTTGACGCTCTTCGCTCAGCAATCTCAGCGCCAATCGCGCCTGCTCTTCGCAGACAGGGCAGCCTGCCTTGCGCTGTGCCGCGACCGCCTGCCTGTAGAACTGCTCGGCGGCGTCGAAATCGCCCTGGCGATGCGCGGCGATGCCACGCTTCAATTGCACGGCGCCTTCGCGGCTATCCACAA
Source organism: Chloroflexota bacterium (assembly GCA_017743585.1). Lineage (GTDB taxonomy): Bacteria > Chloroflexota > Anaerolineae > Aggregatilineales > UBA2796 > CP2-2F. Next base: position 1,844 of record JAGHYP010000161.1, on the reverse strand, counting down.
AGCGCTGCTCAGCCGCTGTGAGTGGATAGCCTTCTTGGCGCGCTTCGGCGATCAGCGCATCGCATAGCTCGAAGTCATTGCGCCGCAACAGGTGGCTGAATTGATCGAACCAATAGCACAGCCCGTGGTAGAGATTGCCGGCAAAGGCGCGGCGCAACTGCCCGACGACGCGCTGCCTGAGGATGCTGTGAGCTTCGGCGCGTTCAGCTTCAGTGCGCGCCGCATAGCGATTCTCCAGCAGGTAGACGTACTTATCGAAGCCAAACGAGCCGATGAGCCGCCCATCCGCTGTGATGTCCACCACGTACACTTGATTGCCCGTGCGCAGCTTTTCGAGCAGATTGCCTTCGCGATTGAACAAGTAGATATGCCGATCGTAGGACGCTACCGCTACGAACTCAGCATCTCTGCTCAAGCTGACGCCGTAGATGCTCTCGCCTGTGCGATATTTCCAGAGCAGCTCTCCATCGCCGCTCAGCAGGTAGACGCACGAATCGGTTGAGCCTACTGCGATGAAAGCGCCATCGGGCGTTGGATAAGCGATGTTGACGTTGCCGCCTACCCTGTAACGCCAGATCAGCTCGCCCGAATCGTCCAGCACATAGACGTGCTGATCGTTCGAGCCGCCGATCACTCTAGAGCCATCGGGCAGGACGCGCGCGCCTGCCCATACCTCGCCGTTGGTGCGATATCGCCAGCGCAGATCCCCTGAGCCATTCAAACAATAGATGTGATCGTTGCCGCCGAAGACGATCCGGTGCCCGCTGGGCGTCACGCTCAGGCGCGAGATTTTCCTGTGATTGCAATCGTAACGCCACAGCAGCGCGCCATTGCGCGCAAAACAACGGATTTTGCCTTCGTCATCGCCGCTCACAATGCGCTCGCCATCGGCAGTCACGCCGACGCCAGCTCTGGTCTGCGCCTCGCCGCTGAACTTCCACAACAGCTCGCCTGTCTGGAAGTTCAGCACGCTCGTATCCGTGCCGCGGATCGTGCCCACAGCGAGGATGTTGCTGTGCCGCGAGAAGGCGAAGCGAAACGCCTCGCCTGAAACTTGCTGGCGCCAAAGCAGCTGCCCACTTCGATCGAAAGCGTAGATGCTGCCATCTTCGGCGCCGGCGATCAGCAGCTTTTCGTCAGGCGTGAAGGCGCAGATCAGCCCTTGCGCATCCGCCTCGACCTTCCACAGCAAGCGCAGCAGCGTCGTCATCAGGCTACTCCTAGATCAGCGTAGAGATAGTAGGCGCGGCAAGGCACGATCTGACCGTTTTTCCACTGGAAGAAGATGCTCCTTCCCCACGGATCAAGCACCAAAGCGACATACCACTCATCGGCGAAGAACTGGCTGTGCAAAAAGATATCGTGCTGCGAGAAGAACATGGTCGTGCCGCCGCTGGCAGCTGCTTCTGCGCCTTCATCGGCAACGCTCTCGCTCTCGCTCGTCGGCACGGTCACTACATGCGTGTGATACCAGCCGACAATTCGCTTGCCGGGAAACTGCTCGCGCAATTGCACTTGATGGCTCTGCCAACTCTCAAAGGTGTAGCGCAGCTCAGTGGCGCTGGAGATCAAGCCTTCGCTCACGATGAAATCGCTCACTTCTACGATCAAGCGCCCGCCATCAGCCGCGCGATAGACGTTGCCGACCAAGATGCCGCCCAGTTCCACCTGATCGCTCGCCTTCGCCGCTTGTAGCAGCGCATCGTGCGTGCCGCGCCGCACAAAAATGCGCACATCGTCAGGCTGCGGCTGCCCTTGCCCGACGACGACGGCGCTCGGGTAAGCACTTGGGTCGCGGAACGGGAAAGCGGGCGTCTCGGGCTCGTCGGAGAGGAACTCGATCA
>JAGHYP010000160.1 GCA_017743585.1 Chloroflexota bacterium | reverse complement strand
AGATGTGTATAAGAGACAGATGGTGACGAGCGCGCAGTTAGCGAGGCAGTGGCTATTCGCATTCGCCCATGCCACTCCGATCTCGCCGACCATCACTGAGTCAGCGTCCAGATGGACGTTTGGGATGTAGCGCGTCACCAAAATCACGGCGAGCGCGAACAGGAACGGGAAGACCAAGCCGAGCGCCGCGTCGTTCTTCACCAACTTCGAGCGCTCGATCAGCTCGGTCAGCACCACTGTGCCAACGCCCGCCGCCGCTGCGCCTGCCAGCAAGAGTGGCGCGCTCAGATCAGGCTTCTGCCCGAGCGCCAACATCGCTAGGAACATTGCCACGATGCCGAACAATACCGAATGGCTGATTGCGTCAGCCGTCATCGCCTGCTTGCGCAGGACGAGAAAGACACCGCCCAGCGCTGTCGCCACGGCGACCAGCGCGCCGATCAGCAGCGCTACATAGCGCGGGTTGCCGAAGAAGGCGTTGAGCTGCTCGGCAGTGGTGAACTTGAGCAAGAGTTCGATCAGCAGCCGCTCAATCCCTTGCACGCTCACACCTCGCCGCGCAGGCGACGGCGCTGCCGCAGCTGCCACAGCACGCCGCGCTGCGGCGCGAAGAGCAGCGCGACCAACACAAGGCCGCAGGCGACTGCGATCATCAGCGGGCCGGTCGGCAAGCCGCGCTCGAGCGCGCTCAGCACAGCGCCCGAGCCGCCGCTGAAAGCGCCGAATAGCATCGCCAAGACGATCATCTGCTCCAAGCGGCGCGTCCATTGGCGCGCTGCCACAGCGGGCGCGATCAGCAAGCCGACCATCAAAATGACGCCTGCTAGCTGCAGCCCTATCACGCATACAATCACAATCAACGTCGAGAGCAACCCGTTCAGCCATCCTGTTGGAAGGCCGTTGACGCGCGCAAAGTCTGGATCGAAGGTCAGCAGCTTGAACTCTTTCCAGAAAGCGAGCAGCAAGGCGCCGATCAACAGGCAGGCTGCGCCTAGAATCACCACGTCCCGCGCGATGATGGCGGCCGCCTGCCCGAAGATGAACTTATCCAAGCCGGCTTGCCTAGCATCGGCGCGCCCTTGAATGTACGAGAGCAGCGCAACGCCGATAGCGAAGAACGCCGCCAGCACGATTCCCATTGCTGCATCTTGTTTCAGGCGCGTGGTGCTGCTCAGCCAATTCACCAGCAAGATGCCCAAGCCGCCAGTGGCTGCCGCGCCCAGCAAGAGCGCCAACGGCTCGCGACCGAAGAGCAAGAACGCCAGCGCGACGCCCGGCAACGCCGCGTGTGAGAGCGTATCGCCGATCAGGCTTTGCCCGCGCAGCACGGCAAACGTGCCCGCCATGCCGCATAGTGCGCCCAGCAGCGCGCCGCCAAGCGCCACGTGGGTCAGCGTGTAGTCATACTGAACGCCCAGCGCCATGCTCAACGGCACGCTCAGCGCCATGCACAGCGCGACCGCGCCGATGAAGCGCCACACGCGCCGATCTTCAGGCGACATACGCGCTCGCCTCAGGTGAGCCGTTCAGTCCTGCAGGCAACGCGCCGATGCGCCCGCCATATGTGCGCCGTATGTTCTCTTCCGTGAAGACCTCGCTCGTCGCGCCGCTGGCGATCACTTCGACGTTCAGCAAGGTCACCCAATCGAAGTACTCGGCGACCGTCTGCAGATCGTGGTGGACGACGATCACGGTCTTGCCTTGCTTGCGCAGCGCGCCCAGCAGGTTGACGATGGCGCGCTCGGTCACTGCATCCACGGCGGCGAACGGCTCATCCATGAAGTACAGGTCGGCATTTTGCACCAGCGCGCGCGCCAAGAAGACGCGCTGCTGCTGCCCGCCGCTCAGCTGACCGATCTGCCGCTCAGCGAGGTGCGCCATGCCGACTTGCTCAAGCGCCGCCAGCGCCGCCTGACGCGCCGCTCTATCAGGGCGCCGCAGCCAGCCCAGCTTGCCGTAGAGACCCATCATCGCGACGTCCAGCGCCGTCGTCGGGAAGTCCCAGTCGATGCTGTTGCGTTGCGGCACATAGCCGATGCGCGCGCGCGCTTGGCGCAGCGGCAGCCCGAAGAAGCGCACGTCGCCAGCGGCGCGCGGAATCAGGCCGAGCGCCGCCTTGATCAGCGTGGTTTTGCCCGCGCCATTCGGCCCGATGATTCCCATCAGCACGCCGCTCGGCACGCGCAGATCGATATCCCACAGCACAGGCGTATTGCGATAGGCAACGGTCAGATCGTTTATCTCCAGCGCGTAAGGAGAGGCCGGCATGCCGCTATCCTCTGGCTCAGATTCAGCGCTCTTGGAATTCTTCGGGCAGCACAATGCCCAAGCTTTCAGGCAGCGGCGGCACAGCGTAGCCAAACGATTGCAAGATCGTGACGACGTTGTGGACGATCATCTCGATGTATGTGCCGCCGAACGCATCAGGCGCGCCCATTGCATCCGAGTACAATTCGCGCACGCCGAGCCGCACTTCTGCGCCGCGCGCGCGCGCCGCTGCAATGACCGCCTCAACAGTCGCGCGCGGCACGCTGCTCTCAACGAAGATCGCCGCAATGCCTTCGCTCGCCACCAGCCCAGCGACCGCTTGAATATCGCTTACGCTCGCCTCTGCCTCTGTGCTGACGCCTTGAATGCCGCGCACTCGCCAGCCGAAGGCATTGCCGAAGTATTGGAAGGCGTCGTGCGAGGTGACCAAGACGCGTTTCGTTTCGGGAATTGACTCATCTGTCATGGCTGCCGCCGCCCATTCGTAGAGCGTCTCCAGCTGCTTGATGTACGCAGCGGCATTGGCGCGGTAAAAATCGGCGTTTGCCGCGTCAGCTTCGGCGAGCATCTCTGCCAAGCCTTCTGCAGCGAGCATCCAATTGCGCGGATCAAGCCAGAAGTGCGGATCAGGCACGCCTGCCGTCTCTTCTTGGATGAGGCCCGCTTGCACCACTGGCTCGCTGAGCGCGTATGTGCGCACTGCGCGCTGACCGAGCGCCTCGAATACCGTCTCGAACTGCCCCTCAAGGTTTAAGCCATTGTAGACCACGACCTGCGCCGCGCTCATCGCCGCAATGTCCGATTCAGTCGGCTTGTATAGGTGCGGATCGACGCCGCTGCCCATCAGCGCTGTCAGCGCGGCGCGCTCGCCGCCGATGACGCGCACCAAGTCGGCCGCCTGCGTCGTCGTCGCCACCACGCGCAAGCGCTCCTCAGCGCGCAATCCGCTCAGCGGCAACCACGGCAAGATAAGCAAGAGAATCAACAGCCACCATCGGTTGAGCTGCCTCATGTTTTGCGATCTCTGTATTCAAATTTAGGTCAGGCTAAATCTGTGTAGAGCTTACCTGAGGCTCGAAGGTTTGTCAAGCCGCGAGCTTAGTCACTTCGTGCAAGTTCGGCTATGATCGCCTTGCGGGGTCTCAACGAACTGAGCGCGCCATGCAGGCTGTGAAAGTTCATCGCGATCTCGCCGATCTAGCTTGGGCGGCGGCCGCGCTGCTCATCAGGCTCGGCGCGCAGGCGCTCGCTGAGCGGGGGGAGTTTCACGTCGCGCTCTCAGGCGGCGGCACGTTCTTGCCGCTCTACGCACTTTTGGCGCTGCCCGAGTGGCGCGCCCGTCTCGATTGGTCGCGCGCGCAGATTTACTTCGCTGATGAGCGCTGCGTGCCGCCCGATCGCGCTGAGAGCAACTACAATCTCGCGCGCCAAGCGCTCCTCACGCCGCTTGGCGTGCCAGAGGCGAACGTTCATCGAATGCGCGGCGAAGAGGCGCCCGAGCAGGCCGCCGAAGCTTATGACGCGCTATTGAAAAACGTCACGCTCGACCTGATCTTGCTCGGCTTGGGCGAAGATGCCCACACTGCCTCGCTCTTCCCTGAGACAGCAGCGCTGAGCGCGCGCGAGCGCGCCTGCGTAGCGAATTATGTGCCAAAGCTCTCGGAGTGGCGGCTGACCCTGACTGCGCCGTACATCAACACAGCGCGCCACAAAGTCTTTTTGGTCAGCGGCGCCGACAAAGCCTCAGCCTTGCGCGCCGTGCTGCACGGCGCACCTGATCCGCAGCGCTATCCTGCTCAGTTGATCCGCGAGGCACATTGGCTGATCGACTCAGCCGCTGCCGCTGAGCTGCCGCGAGGCTGAAGCGCTACTCCCTGCGCGAGGCGCGCCGCCTCTGATCTTCTGCCTCTTCTGCCAAAAAGCGGTCGAGTTCGCTCTCTTCAACCTGCATTGGCGTCGCTTCAACGCGCGCGCTCAGCTTATCCACTGCGCTGGCATAGCTGCTGCTGCCACTGCTGTACATCTCTTCCATTGCGCTCACGATATCGGAGAGCGCTTCCACTTCGTCGTGAATCGCTTTAGCAAGCCGCCGCGCGCGCGTGCTATCCATCTCGCGCGTGTGCGCCATCTGCTGTAGCTTGGCATGCACTGCGCTGAGCTGCGCTACTGTGTTATCCATCCTGATCTCAGTCCGCTTGACCAAGCTGGCGATCTTCTGCAAGTCGTCCAGCAGCCGCCGGCGAATTTCAATCGCCTCTTGCAGCTCGGCCCGCACGGCTGGATCGGTTTCTATCTTCAGGCGCGTCTCCAGCTGGCGCAATTGCATCGGCACTTCGCGCCGATCGCGCTCGACGATTGAGTTGGATTCGAAATTATCAATGCTCTTGCCCAGCAGGTAAATCTGTTCGATCCAGTCTTCGATCTCGCGCGCTGTTTCCTCCAGCGCCGCTTGCATCGCGCCGCTTTGCTTGGCGATGAACGCGTCAATGCTGCGCTTGTACGCAAGCGCTTTCTGCAGCCGCTGGCGCGCAGGCAAATTCTTGATATCGCGCGGATCGAAGCGCTCTTGCAGCATCCGGTTGAGCGCTTCGCGACGCGCCGCTGGATCGCTGATCGTCACTGCCACATAGATCGCCTCTAGCAGCGCGCCAATTGCGAACCACATCCACGGCTGAAAGCCCTCGAAGAGCGTGAGTCCTGAGACGAAGGCGATCATGGTCAAGCCGATCACCAGCGCGCTCGGCCACGTGAAGAGCGCATCGGTCAGCAGCCTTCCGAGCGTGCGCTTGCGCAGCTCATCCATCGTCTGTTTTTGTCGAGTCATGGCTCTCTCAATCTTCTCAGCCCCCGCCTCGCCTCAAGATTATAGCTTATAGCATATGCAGTTGATTCGCTCGATCAGCCTGACGGGCTCGTCACGCGCTCAATTCTAGCGCCCAGCGCCTTCAATTTCTCTTCCACGCGCTCATAGCCGCGATCGATGTGGTGGACATTACAGATCACCGTTGTGCCGCGTGCGCACAGCGCCGCCAAGAGCAGCGCAATGCCTGCTCGGATATCCGGACTGCTGATGGTCAGGTCGCCGCGCAGCGGCGTATGCCCTTGCACCAGCGCCCGATGTGGATCGCACAGCACGATCCGCGCCCCCATGCTGACCAGCTTATCGGTGAAGAACAGACGACCGTCGTACATCCACTCGTGGAAGATGACTGCGCCTGAAGATTGCGTGGCGATCACCAGCGCGATGCTCAGCAAGTCTGATGGAAAGGCCGGCCACGGCTGCGCTTTGATCACAGGAATCCGATTGCCCAGATCGTTCTGGATGCGCATCTTCTGCCCGCGCGGCACGAAAATATCCTGCCCGCGCACTTCCCAATGCACGCCCAGCTTGTTGTAGACCAACTCGATCATCTCGAGATGCTGCGGGTCGGCGTTTTGGATCAGCACCTCGCCGCCTGTGATGGCGGCCGCGCCGATATAGCTCGCCACTTCGATGTAATCCGCGCCGACGCGAAACGTGCCGCCGCCCAAGCGCTCCGCGCCGTGAATCGTGAGCTGATTCGAACCGATCCCTTCAATCGGCACGCCCAGCATCGTCAAAAAATTGCACAAATCTTGCACATGCGGCTCGCACGCCGCGTTGCGGATGACCGTTGTGCCTTTGGCGCGCGCTGCCGCCAAGATCGCGTCCTCAGTGGCTGTCACGCTCGCCTCGTCCAGCAAGATCGAGGCGCCCCTCAGCTGATCGGCTTGCATGCGGAAGCCGCGCGCTACCTCGATCTGCGCCCCCAGCTTGCGCAGCGCCAGCAAGTGCGTATCCACGCGCCGCCGCCCGATTGCATCGCCGCCCGGGAATGGCAACCACACCTTGCCAAGCCTGCCCAAGAGTGCCCCCGCCAGCACCAAGCTCGCCCGCAGCCGCCCCGAGAGCGCCGCGTCCACCTCGTGCGTGTGCAGCCGCTCCGCGTGGATAGTCATCCGCCGCTCCGCCTCAGCATAGGAAACCGAAGCGCCCAGCTTGCGCAGAATCTCAGCCATCACGCGCACGTCGAGGATATCCGGCACATTGGTCAGCGTCACAGGCTGATCGGTCAGCAAGCAGGCAGCCATCAATTTCAGCACGGCGTTCTTGTTGCCGCCGACCTCGAGTTTCCCGTTCAGCGGGTGGCCGCCTTCGATCACGAATTGCTGCGTCGCCATGCGCTACGACCTATAAAAATTCTTGATCCAGAACCCTGCCTGCAAATGGCCTCTGCCGCTGCCGACCCGCCCCACGTAGTACGGCATCTTTGCATCGGCGGCGATGAAGCGTCCGCCCGCAATCCCCACCACGAAGGCCAGCTTCGCTTCCGCTGCCACCTCGAAGATGCGCATATCGAATTCGCGCCCGCGGCGACGGACCCCGCCATACGGGGCGATCAAGCACAGCGGCGCGCGCCCGATCCCTTC
>JAGHYP010000159.1 GCA_017743585.1 Chloroflexota bacterium | reverse complement strand
GCGGGCGCGAGCGCAGCAGCAATGGACGCTGACGAGGTCGTCTTCTTGACCGATGTGCCGGGCGTGTTGCACGAAGGCGCAGCGTTGGCGCAGCTTGCGCGCGACGAAGCTGAGGCGCTCATCAATTCAGGCGTCGCAAGCGGCGGCATGGCGGTCAAGTTGCGCGCGGCGCTCGACGCGCTCTCGGCAGGCGTCAGGGCAGCGCGCATCACGGATGTGCATGGGCTCTCAAATGGTTCAGGGACGTTGATCACAGGGTAGGAAGGCAAGTATGGCAATCTCGCGCGATTTAACGGCAGCCGAGATCGTGGCGCTCGGCGAGACCCATCTCGTCAAGACCTACAAGCGCGCGCCGATGGTGCTTTCGCACGGGCGCGGCGTGCGTGTCTGGGATACCGATGGCCGCGAGTATCTGGATTTTGCAGCGGGCATTGCCGTCAACGCGCTCGGTCATGCTGACGCGGGCATGGCGGCAGTCTTGGCAGAGCAAGCCGCCAAATTGACGCACACCAGCAATCTGTACTACACCATGCCGCAGATCGCGCTGGCTGCGAAGCTGACGGCGCACAGCTTCGCCGATCGCGTCTTCTTCACCAACAGCGGCACAGAGGCGAACGAGGCGGCGATCAAGTTTGCGCGCAAATACGCGCGCGTGACGCACCAAGCGGCTGAGAAGACGCACGTCGTCTGTTTCGAACACGCTTTTCACGGGCGCACAATGGGCTCGCTGGCGCTGACGCCTAAGGAAGCCTATCAAGCGCCGTTTCGCCCGCTGATGCCCGATGTAGTCGTGCTCCCATTCAACGATCAGGCGGCGCTCGCGCAGATCACGGAGCGCGTCTGCTCCGTGTTCATCGAGCCGATTCAAGGGGAAGGCGGCATTCACGAGGCGTCGCCTGAGTTTTTGCGCGCACTGCGGGCGCGCTGCGATCAGGTCGGCGCGTTGTTGGTCTTCGATGAGGTGCAATGCGGCTTAGGTCGCACGGGGGATTTATGGGCGCATACCGCTAGCGGCGTGACGCCTGACATGATGACGCTCGCCAAGCCATTGGCAGGCGGCTTGCCAATCGGCGCGCTCTTGACGACCGAGCGCGTGGCAGCGGCGCTCACCTATGGCGACCACGGCAGCACGTTCGCAGGCGGTCCGCTGATCACAGCTGTGGCGAACTACGTCTTCGAGCGGATCAGCGCGCCTGAGTTCCTCGCGCACGTGCGGCGAGTCGGCGGCTATCTGAAAGCGCGCTTGGCTGCGCTCAGCAGCCCGAAGATCAAAGAGGTGCGCGGACGCGGCTTGATGATAGGCGTTGAGTTTACAGACGAGCTGGCTGCGCGCGTTGTGGAGCAAGGCTATGCGCACGGCTTGCTGCTAGTCAGCGCTGGCACGAGCGTGCTGCGCGTGATCCCGCCGCTGATTGTGACCGAGCACGAGTGCGACCTATTCGTTGAGCGTTTGGCGGCGATTTTGGAGAGGCTCTAAATGGAAGGAGAGGCGTATGTCTCAGAAGTATTCACAGTATAAGAAGGTTGTGCTTGCCTACAGCGGCGGACTCGATACATCAGTGATTGTGCCTTGGCTGCGCGAGACCTACAACGTTGAAGTGATCTGCTTCACAGCCAATCTCGGCCAAGGCGAAGAGCTGGACGGGTTGGAAGAAAAGGCGCTCCGCAGCGGCGCCAGCAAGGTGATCATCCGCGACCTGCGCCGCGAGTTCCTGACCGATTTCATCCTGCCGACCATGCGCGCAGGCGCGATCTACGAGCGCGAGTACCTGCTCGGCACGTCTTTCGCGCGCCCGCTGATCGCCAAGCACTTGGTCGAGGTCGCTGAGCAGGAAGGCGCGGACGCTGTAGCGCATGGCGCGACGGGCAAGGGCAACGATCAGGTGCGCTTTGAAGTGAGTGTGATGGCGCTCAATCCAAAGCTGGGCATCATCGCGCCATGGCGCGACGAGAGATGGCACATCCGCAGCCGCGAAGATGCAGTCGCCTATGCCGAGGCGCGCGGCATCCCGATCAGCGCCACGCTCAAATCTATCTACAGCCGCGACCGCAACTTGTTCCACATGAGTCACGAAGGCGGCTTGCTAGAAGACCCTTGGGCGAAGCCCGAAGAGAGCGTGTTCGTGCTGACAGCCAGCCCGCAAGCAGCGCCTGACCAGACTGAGTCCATCGAGATCAGCTTCAAAGAAGGCGTGCCTGTCGCGCTCAATGGCGCGCCGATGGACATCCTCGATCTATTCATGGCGCTGAACGATCTGGGCGCGAAGCACGGCATCGGTCGCGTGGACATGGTTGAAAATCGCTTGATCGGCATGAAGTCGCGCGGCGTGTACGAGACGCCGGGTGGCACAATTCTCTACAAAGCGCACCAGGCGCTTGAGAGCATCTGCCTAGATAAGGCGACACTGCACATGAAGCTGCAGCTGGCGATCAAATACGCTGAGCTGGTCTACAACGGGCAGTGGTTCAGCCCGCTGCGCGAGGCGCTGGACGCTTTTGTGGACGTGACGCAGCGCACCATGACAGGCGATGTGCGTCTTGAGCTTTACAAAGGTAATGTGATCGTCAGCGGGCGGCGCTCGCCGTATAGCCTATATCGCGAAGATTACGCCTCATTTGGTCGTATGGACGTCTACGATCAGCGGGACGCGGAGGGTTTTATCAATCTCTTCGGCTTGCCAAACAAGATCGAGGCGCTGGTCGCGCAAGAAGGCGGCAGACGCAGCCGCTACGCCGCGCCCGATTACAGCCGCTTCAAACGCGATTAGTCGTGTGCGCTTTGCACGTGTGGGCGCGAGATCACTCCACGCGCGGCAGGGTCACGCCTGCCTGCCCTTGATATTTGCCTCTGCGCTGGGCGTAATTCACATCGCACTGCTCATCGCCTTGGAAGAACAGGACTTGTCCGATGCCTTCGTTGGCGTAGATGACGGCAGGCAGCGGCGTGGTGTTAGAAACCTCGAGCGTGATGTAGCCTTCCCAAGCGGGCTCTAGCGGCGTGACGTTCAGCACCAAGCCGCAACGCGCATACGTGCTTTTGCCCATCACGATGCCGAGCGTATCAGGCGGCATGCGGAAATACTCCACAGTGCGTCCGAGCGCGAACGAATTCGGTGGGATGATGCAGCGCTCGCCGCGAAAGATGACCATCGAGCGCTCGTCCATCGCCTTCGGATCGACGACTGTGTTGTATGGATTCGGCGTGAAGATGCGGAACTCATCGGCGATGCGGATATCGTAGCCGTAGCTGGATAAGCCGTAGCTGATGACGCCTTTGCGCACTTGCTCTGCTACAAAAGGCACGATCATGCCATGCACTTGCGCCATGTAGCGTATCCAGCGATCTGCTTTCAATCCCATGCAGCCCTCAGATTTTTTGTGAGATGTACATGGCGCATGATGATAGCACAACATGGCGCGGCAGCCAGAGATTCGCTACAATCAGCGCCGTTTGCACCGCAAGGCAAAGGCTTGAAGCCATGCTCGATGCTTACGGCATCCATCTCGGTCCGCTCTACATCCGCTTTTACGCGCTGTTGCTGATCAGCGGCATGGTCGTCGGCGCTTACATCGCAGCGCGTCGTGCGCCGCGCTTCGGGCTTGAGCCGAAGCACATCTGGGACGGGCTGACGTGGGCGGTTCTCCCGGGGTTGATCGGCGCGCGGATTTATCACATCCTGACGCCATCGCCTGCCAGCGGCCTGACGACGCAATACTATCTCGAAAATCCACTGCAGATGCTCGCGATCTGGAACGGCGGACTGGGCATTTACGGCGGAATCGTCGGCGGAATCATCGGCATTTGGCTGTATGCGCGTCGGCACAAGCAGCCGCTCTTGCGCTGGCTCGACCTAGTCGCGCCAAGCATGGCAATCGGGCAGGCAATTGGGCGCTGGGGCAATTTCGTCAATCAGGAGCTGTACGGCGCGCCAAGCGACCTGCCATGGGCAATTTATATCGATCCGACCAATCGCTTGCCGGGCTACGCTGAGTTTGAGCGTTTTCACCCGCTGTTTTTGTACGAGTCGCTGTGGATGCTCGGCACGGCGCTGCTGTTGATCAGCTTGGCGCAGCGCTTCCACGCGCAAGGCAGGCACGGCGACCTCACGCTGCTGTACATTGTCTCGTATGCTGTCATCCGCTTCCTGCTGGACTTTTTGCGGCTGGATAGTCACAGCATTCAGGGCATTCCTGCGCTGACCACTGCGCAGATCGTCTCGTTGGTGGCAATCGCTGCCGCAGCAGGGCTGTTCATCTTCAGAGATAGGCGCGCCGCTGCACTGAAAGAGGTTACAAATGAGCGCTAGAGTCAATGAGCGTTGGTTGTTAATCTTGGTGATAGGCGCTTGCGCCGTGCCGCTGCTGATCGTAGCTCTCGGCAGCTTCTATATGCGGTACATGGCTGACGATTATTGCATATATATGCGATACTTAGCGCTAGCGGAAGCTAACACGGCTACTGCTAAGCCTAGTTGGGTAGAATTCGTATTAAACGGCTATATGAATTGGACAGGCACATTTTCTGGGTTAGCTTTTCAAGGGATCACGCCGCGCGCTGAATGGCTGGGCTTGCCAATCATGCTGGCGCTGAGCATCTGGGCGCTTCTGCTATACATCGCGATATACGTGCTTCTCAGGCGAGGCACAGCTGTGAAAGAAAACATTCGTCTGTTCGCAGCGGCGGCAGCAGTTCTTTTGCTTGCTGCATTTGTGCGCGCCGTGCCAAGTCTACACGAGTCACTTTTCTGGTATACTTCAGCTGCGCCTTATACCTTTTCGCTTGCGTTGTCGACTTTGTACGTTCCGCTCATCTTGAGCGCCAGAAAAACTGGCGTGACGCTCATCTTAATCGGCTTGAGCTTCTTTCTGGCAGGCTTTTCGTTCACATTCACTGCCCTGCAGATATTTTCGTTGTTCTCCTTCTTGATCTTATCCAAGCACAAGCAAACTAGACGCCGCCTCCTAGCCAGTCTGCTTGGCGCATTAGCAGGTGCTGCAGTGCTTGTAGCAGCGCCTGGTAACGCCGTGAGAGCGAGCGTGGCGAACGCTAAGCCTGATTTGCTTTTCATCATCGCCTACTTACCAAAGATAATGCTTAATTTGCTCGACTTTATCATTCATAGCGCTTTAGTCTGTATCATTACTACGTTTTTTGTATTTTTCTTGTTATCGTACTATCATGGAATGAGAAAGTCAAAACAGATACTTACCATTTTAATAGTTGTAGCGCTTACACTAGGTGGCGCAGCTGCTCCTTTTGTACCTGTGACTTATGTTACCCCAACCTATATCCCTCCACGTACTTGGACGGCGTCTATCTGGGCGATAGTTTGCGGCATAGCAGCTCTCGGCTATCTTTCTGCCCTTGCATTTCGTAAACAGGAACAGCCGCTTGGCTATTTGCCCATGCATGCGCGGATTATCGTGGCGATACTCGCCGTCGGTTTTCTGTTGAACAGCTTGCCAATTGCTCTGGAAGCCGTGAGCCGTCAAGCTGCTTACGCTGCTGCTTGGGACGAGCGCGATGCCTACTTGAGATCGCTCAGTGGCACAACAGAGCTTGCGCGTGCGCGCTCCTTTCATGGCGCTCTTGGGCGAGAGGACCTGACCGATGATCCAAACTTCTGGACAAATGTCTGCATTGCGCGCTACTACAACTTACCTGCCATCGTATCCGATGGTCAACCGCCCTTTGTGCCGTGAGAAGAGCGATTGACGCGCTCAATTATTCGTGATACGCTGATAAGCGTGCGCAATCGTGCACAATCTGGTGCGCAAGGCGGATCAGCATGACTGACGCCGAGCTGACCATTCTCAGCTTGCTCTACGAGAAGCCGAGCTACGACCACGAGCTGAACAAGATTATCGAGCAGCGCGGCATTCGGCGCTGGACTGCCATCGGCGTCTCTTCGATGTATTACGTGCTGGATAAGCTAGAGCGGCAAGGTCTGGTGCAGCAAGAGACCGATAGCGAAGGACGCCGCCTTTTTTCCATCAGCGCAGCAGGCACAGGCGTGCTGCAGACGGCTATTGCCGATCTGCTCGGCACAGCGCGCGCCTACGACAGAGGCTTTGAGCAAGGCTTGGCGAATCTCTCGGCGCTCAAAAAGAGTCAAGTGCTGACGGCACTTTTGAGCAGGCAGCAAGACCTGGGCCTTCAGATTCTGCGCTGCCGCGAGGCATACGCGCAAGAAAAGCCGACACTACCTTTTGCGCTCGCCGCCATGTATGAGCATCGGCTGCACATGCTGGAAGCCGAGCTAGCTTGGCTCAAAGAGTTCATCCCCGCTTGGGAAGCACAAGCGCCTGACGAGCCTGAACCTACCCCTGAGCCGAACTTTGTGCCGCGCGACCGCCAAGTCATCCTGCCACAAGACCCTGACTCGGTTCACAAGCTGCCGACACAGCGCGTGCCGCCCGAGCGAGTGCCGACGCCGCCTGCCGTGCGCACCGAGATCAACCTGACCGATCCAAAGCAACCTACAGGCGACGAGCGAGCGGAAGAGCGTTGAGAAGCATCGGCATCGCGGCAGCATGTGCGCTTGCCCAAGCGATAACTCGCTCGTATAGAAGGTTTTCAAGGCGATCAGCTTCAGAAGTTGAGGATGCTTGAGAGATGACCACTGACGATGGACGCCTGAGAGCGCTGGATGCCACGCTGAAAGATTTGACCAAACGCTTTGGCGAAGGCGTGGTCTTGCGGCTGGGCGATGCTCAACACCTGCAAGTACAAGTTATCCCAAGT
>JAGHYP010000158.1 GCA_017743585.1 Chloroflexota bacterium | reverse complement strand
GGCGTGGCGCCATGGCGCGGCGCTGCATCTGTGCCGCGCCGAGACGGGCGAGGAGCTGGATCGCTTCTACGCGGATAGCGAGATCACTGTGGCGCGCTTCCTGCAGGGCGGCGCTGCAATCGCGCTCGGCTGCGCGAATGGGCAGGTGATCTTCCTGAAGGTGACGAGCCGTGCTGAGCAGGGCGCCTGAAGGCGCTCAGGGCTTCGGCTCGCGCGGCAGGGCGATGGCGAGCGCTTCGCTCAGGGTGCGCGCCGGGAGCGCCTGAATGCCGGCTGGCGGCGGGTCGCCGCGGCGCAGCGCCTTCGGCACGATGCAGCGCTTGAAGCCGAGCTTGGCGGCCTCGCGCAGGCGCGCCCCCAATTGGCTGACGGCGCGCAGCTCGCCGCTCAAGCCGACCTCGCCGATCAAGGCGAGATCAGCAGGCAGCGCCTTATCCCAGATGCTAGAGGCGATCGCAGTCGCCACGGCTAGGTCGGCGGCGGGCTCGTCCACGGTCAAGCCGCCGACGACGTTGACGAAGATATCCTGCTCGGCAAGGCGCAAGCCAACGCGGCGCACCAGCACTGCCGTCAGCAGCTGCAGGCGATTGAAATCAACGCCGTTCGCCGCGCGGCGCGGATTCGGATAAACGGTCGGGCTGGCGAGCGCCTGCACCTCGACGAGCAGCGGGCGCGTGCCTTCCATCGTCACGACAATGGCAGAGCCCGGCGCGTTGACGACGCGCTCTGCCAGAAATGCCTCGGATGGATTGCTGACCTCGACCATGCCTTTATCGCGCATCTCGAAGACGCCAACCTCGCTGGTCGCGCCGAAGCGGTTCTTGACGCTGCGCAGCAAGCGATAGGCTTGGAACGCATCGCCTTCGAGGTAAAGCACGGTATCCACAATGTGCTCGAGGACGCGCGGCCCGGCGATGGTGCCTTCTTTGGTCACGTGGCCGACGAGGAAGATGCTGATGCCCGTCTGCTTCGCCAGCAGCTGCAAGCGCGCTGCGCATTCGCGCACTTGCGTCACAGTGCCGGCGCTGGAAGGCTTGTCATCGCTGTACACGGTCTGGATCGAATCGACGATCAGAATCTGCGGCTGCAGCTGCTCAACGTGCGCCAAGATGCTCTCGAGGTTGGTCTCAGTGACGAGGAAGAGGGCGTCGGCTGCGATCTCGAGGCGATCGGCGCGCATTTTCAGCTGCTGGACGCTCTCTTCGCCGCTGGCGTACAGCACGCGCCCGATGGTCTGCGCCATGACGGCTGCCAGCTGCAAGAGCAGCGTGCTTTTGCCGATGCCGGGGTCGCCGCTGAGTAGGATCAGGCTGCCCGGCACCAAGCCGCCGCCTAGAACGCGAGAGAATTCTTGGATTGGTATGGGCAGGCGCGTCTCGCCGCCGCTTGGCACATCGGCGAGGCGTTGTGGCGCGCTTCGCAGCGGGCTGGCGAGCTCTGGAGTCGCCTTGCGCGCCGATGGCCTCGGCTCGGGCGCTTCCACCACTTCGCGCAGGCTATCCCAAGCCTTGCAATTCGGGCAGCGCCCGTAGGCTTGTGTGTAGCGCCTGCCGCACGCTTCGCAGACATAGATGACGGTCGCTTTGGGCATCGGTCACTCGGCTTGGCGCGCGGCCAACAGACGGTTGAGCTCGGCGATCAGGTCGGGGAGGCGGATCGGCTTGGTGAAGTAGGCGTTGGCGCCCGCGCGCAATCTACGGCAGACTTCGATGCCGCTCAGGTCGGGCAGCTGTAAATCTAAGAGGACGGCGTCTGGCATCTCGATTTACGCCATCAGCAGCGCGTCTGCGCCGCACAGCACGGCGACAGCCTCGTAGCCGTTGAGCTTGAGGAACGTCTCCAGCATCTCAACGGCCAGCGGTTCATCGTCCAAGACAAGCAGCTTGGGCATCTCGGCGGCGCGTCTTTCCAACAAGGCAAGCGTTGAACATCCCAGAGACAACTATACCACAATCGGCGCATGGCGGTAAGCGAGCCTAGCCGCTCGGCTGTTGCCCTTGAGCGCGCCGCAGGCTACAATCGTCGCGTCGTCTAATTTGGCACACTGATTGGGAAGTAGCGGGAGAGCGGATGGCGACCTTACAAGATCAGCTTGCCGACCTGCGTCGCCGCATTCAGGCATTGCCTTCAGATGCGCGCGCTGCCGAGATCATGCCTCTGGAAGCTGAGGCGCGCACGCTGCTGACTGCCACCAAGAATACGCCATACGAAGAAGCGGCAAAAGCGCTCTTCGCCGAGCTGGCGCGCCGCAGTGCGCCGCCGGCGCCTGAGGTCGCCTCGCTGCGCAGCGCGCTGCGCCGTGCGCGCATTCGCATGGAGATGGCGGGCGGCGACGAAGATTACGACGAGGCAATTGACATTTTGGCGAAGGTGCTGGAGCAAGACGCGACCAACGGCGATGCTCTAGCGCTCTTGCAGCAGGCGGCAGCGCGCGGCCCGCAGCACGCCATGAAGGTGCGCGACCTGCTCTCGCGCTACGGCCTGAGCCTGCCGAGTGCGCCTCTGGCGGCGCCGCAACCCGCGCCGAGTGTGGCGCCATCGCCCCCGCCAACCCCCACCAAGCCCGATGAAGATGCCGAAGCGCCGCCCGCCAAAACTTCGGCGGCGAGCGCGCCGCGCCCGAACGGCAACGTCGAGGCGCTGATGACTGAGCTGACGCAAGCCTACTACGCCGGCGACTATCAGCGCGCGATTGAACTCGCCAATCGCGTGTTGATGCTCCAGCCAGAGAACGCCGCCGCGCTCGATTACCGCCAAAAGGCAGAGGATAACCTGATTCGCGGCATCGTGCCCGATCATCGCATCCCGTTCGACGCGCGCGTCGCCTTCAACCGCGCCAATTCGCTGGTGCGCGCAGGCAATTACGAAGAGGCAGGCAGGCTGTACCGCGAAGCGCGCGATATCGCTGAGCGCGCAGGCATTGTCAACTGGAAAGAAGCTGAGCAAGCGCTGCTGGATATTCAAGATTTGGCGCTCGCGCGTGAACTGCTGGCAGAGGGCGACCGCCTGCTCGCTAACGACGAGTGGCAAGAGGCCTTGCGCAAGTACGAAGGCGCGCAGCGCGTCGTGCCAAGCGACCCCATGGCGCAAGAGCGCATTGATCTGGTCAAGCGCGTGCAGGAGCAGTACGACAAGGCGTCTGTGCAGCTGAGCATGCTGAGCGGCAGCTTGACCGATCGCGTCAACAATTTGCAACGCTTGCTGGAGACGCTCGCCAAATTGCGCCAAATTTTGCCGGGCAGCGCGCGTCTGCAGCGCATGGCAGAAGAGGCGACGGCGCGCATTCAGACTGTGAAAGCGCAGTTGGTTGACCAAGGGCGCGCCGCGCTGACGCGCGCAGAAGCCTCGACCGTGCTGGACGAGCGAATGCGCCTGCTCACAGAAGCCGTGCGCGCCTTGGAGACGGCAAACGCCATCGATCCGGGCGACAGCGAGCTGAACGCCCTGCTGCAGAGCGCGCGCCAGCAAGAGGCGCAAATCTCAGAGGCGCGCCAGGTCATCGAGCGCGCTTCCGCCTTGATCGCGCAAAACTTCGATGCTGAACTCTCACAAGCGCGCAGCATGTTGGCAACCTTGCGCCATCACGCGCAGGATCCGCGCTACCGCAACGTGGTCAACGAGCTATTGGCGCGCCACATCGAGCGCATCGAGGCGAGCCTAGATCGCGGCGACGCGCAAAGTGCAGAGCGCTGGCTCTCGCTCGCCAAGGAAGAGCCATTCCGCATCTTGGGCAGGCGCAGCGAGCTGCTGCAGCTGGAAGAGGAAATTCGCAGCATCCGGCGCGGCAGTGTGCTGCGCACAGCTGCCCTCGGCGGCGCCGCTTTGATCGTCCTGATCTTCATCGCCTTTCTGACGCGCGGCGCGTGGCTGCCGCTCTTCACGCCGACCGATACGCCGACGCCGACTCGCACGCCGACAGATACCGCCACGCCAACGCCGACTTTCACTCCAACCCTCACCTTCACGCCGAGCGACACGCCGACGCCGACTCACACCTTCACGCCGACCTTCACGCACACCTGGACGTGGACTCCGTCGTTGACCTTCACCCCCTCTTTCACGCCGACTGCCTCGCTGACGCCGACTCATACCAATACGCCGACTCACACCTTCACGCCGACCGATACGCCAACTGTGACCAACACGCCGACGCACACCTTCACGCCAAGCATCACCTTCACGCCGAGCATCACGCCGACCCCGCTCATCCGCTGCGTCGTCATCGCCCCGCAACAAGTGATCGTGCGCTCGCGCCCGACCTTGGCAGGCACGCCGATCAGCACTGCGCCCGTCAATCAGCAGATGAACGTGCTAGAGATCCGCTCAGTGGATGGCTTCGCGTGGTATCGCGTGGCGTATGAAATTGACGGCATCCCCGTGACAGGCTGGGTGCAGGCGTCGCGCGTGCGCGAGTTCGGCTCGCCCTGCTCGCAGTGACCCGACGCGCCGAATCAAACGGCGACTGCGTTCTGCGAGGCAGTCGCCGTGCTTGCGGATGCTTCAGCGCAGAGGCAAGTGATCTCTGAAGATGCGCTCAGGCGTTCATCAGCTGTGCGAAGAGCTGCTCGGTCTCGGGCTCGATCTCGATGCCGCTCTTGCTGAGCGTGTCGCGCATGATGTTGTAGTGGCTCGCCGCCTCGCTGCGCCGCCCGAGCTCAGCGTATAGGCTCATGATGCGGCGATGCAAGTCCTGGCGCGCGGGGTCTTCTTGCACGGCGCGCTGCAAGAGCGTGAGCGCGTGTTCGTGGCGATCCTCGCGCAGGCGTATTTCCGCCACGCCGCACAGCGCCTCAATGTAGCCGGCTTGATAGTCTCGGCGGCGCTCCACAATCCAGCGCTCAGTGTGACCTTGCAGGTATGGACGCTGGTGCATCTCGATCACGCGCTGATAGGCTTGCAGGCGCGCCTGCGCCGTCTCGGCGAGCCGCCCGTGTATCAGCGCTGAGACAAAGTCCACCATATCGTAGTTCACGCGCAGCTTCGGATTGACGCGATAGTACGTGCCGTCATGCACAAGGATATCCATGCCGACCGACTCAAGCGCTTTGTGCAAGCGGCGCTTGGTCACGTGGAAGACGTTGACCGCTTGGTCGCTGTTCAGGTCGGGCCAGAACGCCTCGCAAATCTCGGAGCGCGTCACGAACGGACGCTCTAGGGCGAAGAAGAGCAATAGGCGCGGCAGATGGCCTTCCCAGCCGCCAACTTCGTCCGCTTTGGTTATCACGATGCCCGGCCCGAGCCCTTTGACGCGCAAATCCACGTCTTGATCAGCTTGCATGCCGTAGAAATTGCTCGTGATCAGCTCGGCATCGCGCAGCATGACCGCCTTGCCGCGCGCGATGAGCGCCAGCCATGGGAAGCGCGGCAAGTTGCGCCCGTTCAAGACCAGCTTGCAGCGCGCAGGCATGTAATCCACAAGGCGCTCCAGCAGCCGCTGCAGCTCATCGCTGATATCGGCGCGGTCGAATTCGTCCAGCAAGATCATGAACGGCCCGTCGGTCAGCAGCTCAAGGTCTTCGGCGAGCGCCTCCAGCAGCGCATCTAGGTTGACGGGCTCTTCGAAGCCGACGTGGCTGAGATTTGCGCCAAAGCTCGGCACTTGCTCGGCCACCTCATGGACGAAGCCGCTCAGGAACGAGCGAATATCAGTATCCTCGCTGCCCAGCGCGTAGTAGAAGATGGTGCGGCTTGCATCCGAGAGCAAGCGGCTGAGCAGCACGGAACGATAGCGGCTGCTGGCATGTAACAGCACAACGCGCGCATTGGCGCTGTAGCGATCGAAGGCTTGCGTGACGCCTTCAACAATTTGTGCAAGTCCCATCGCAAACTCTCCTGCTCTTTAACGATGCGAATAGTATAGCACTTTTGCACGGCAAATAGCAAGGTAAGATTTTCGCGGAAATTGCAACGCAATTCTAAAGAATCGGTCAACATAGGCGTTCTGACAATTGCCGTTCATCCGCGCAGGGCGTACAATCTAGCCAATGCAGTGATTTTGAGGAGCGGGGAATCATGCGGGTCACGATCACGCTCAACGGGCAGCTGCGGACGCTGGACGTACAGCCGCACGAGCTGCTGATGAGCGTCTTGCGGCGCGAGGCGCTGTTCAGCGTGAAGCACGGCTGCGAGACAGGCGAATGCGGCGCGTGTACTGTCTTGATTGACGGCAAGCCGACCGTCACCTGCATCACGTTGGCGATCACGGTCAACGGCAAATCCATCACGACTTTGGAAGCGCTCGCCAGCAAGGCAAGCGAGATGCATCCGCTGCAGCAAGCCTTTGTAGAAACAGGCGCGATCCAATGCGGCTACTGCACGCCTGCTCAGATTCTGTGCGCCAAAGCGCTCTTGGATGAGAATCCGAATCCGACGGAAGCCGAGGTGCGGGCGGCGTTCAACGGCGTGCTGTGCCGCTGCACAGGCTATGTGAAACCCGTGCAGGCCGTGCTGCGCGCCGCGGCGATCCTGCGCGGCGAGAGCGTGCCGCCTGTTGAGGAAGATGAGCGCGCCGTGATGCTGCCCGTTGACCTGCTCCGGCCGTTCGGCAGCGATACGCCGCACACAGCAGAAGATATGCCGAGCGAAGGCGGCGCGCTGCGCACCCAGACGCCCGTCAAGCCGCTCGTCGTGCCGACGATCAGCACCCGCGAGAGGACTGTGGTCGGCAAACCTGAGCGGAAAGTGGACGCCGTCAAACTGGCGCTCGGCAAGCCTGTCTTCGCCGACGATATCGAGCTGCGCGGGATGCTCTAC
>JAGHYP010000157.1 GCA_017743585.1 Chloroflexota bacterium | reverse complement strand
CGCTCAGCCGCGCTATGGCGGACTGGCTGAGCGGGCGCGGCGCTTGGCGCGGCATTGACTGGAAGAAAGACGCCATGCGCGCCAACATCGGCTTGATCGACAATCCGTCCGAGGCCGCGCAGATGACGCTTCAGCTCGACCTGACCAAAGGTCACGCTGTGGCGATCGGCGCTTCAGGCACGGGCAAGACCTTCATGCTGCGCACGTTGATCATGGCGCTGGCAGCCACGCACTCGCCCGAAGAGCTGAATGTGTACATCCTAGACCTAGGCGGCAAAGGCTTGAGCGTCCTGAACGACCTGCCGCACGTCAGCGCGCCGATCATCAACTCAGGCGAGGATGAGCGCATCCAGCGTCTGTTGCGCCGCGCTGCCAGCGAGATCGAGCGCCGTCGCGACATTTTGAGCAAGGCGCGCGCCGATACCTTGTTCGATTACAACGCTGCCAATCCTGATCGGATCATCCCTGCCATGCTGATCGCGATTGATAACTTCGCCGAGTTCCGCGAGAACTACGAGCCGCTGCTGCCCGATCTGATCAGCATCATCCGCGATGGACGCGCCAACGGCGTTCACTTCGTCATCACTGCCGATAGCTCAGGCGTCTTCACCGCCAAGCTCTTCAATCTGTTCACTGAGCGCTACGCGCTCAAGCTGAACGACGCCGCCGATTACATGAACATCGTCGGGCGCGTGCAGGGCGTGCCGCAAGACCCCGGTCGCGGCTTTGTGGTGCGCAACAAGCAAGTGCTCGAGATGCAGATCGCCGTGCCAATCAGCTTGACCGAAGACGAGCGAGAAGTCCACAAGTTGGATGACACCAAGAAATTGGCGCAGTTGGTCGAGCGGATGGCGCGGGCTTGGGCAGGGCGCTCACGGCCGAGCGGCATTGACATCTTGCACAAGGTGATCCCGCTCAGCACAGTGCTGCCCGCGCGCGCGCGCAGCAACGCTATTGAGACCCTGCTCGGCATTGAGGATACCAACCTTGAGCCTGCCGCTTTCGACCTACAAGCGCGCGGCCCGCATTTCGTGATCATCGGCCCGCCGCTCAGCGGCAAGACCACTGCCCTGCGCACTTGGATACTGGCAACGGCAGCGCTCTACGATCCCGCGCAGGTGATGATGGTGCTGGTGGATTTGCGCCAGCGGCTGTTCCGCTATGGCGGCAGGCAGAGCAAGCACACGCTGGCAGAGCTGCCGCATGTCGTTGCCACTGTCTCCACGCCTGAGGAAATGGCGCAGGTCATCGCCAATTTGCGCATCGAGTTCGAGACGCCTGAAGAGCGACGGCGAGGGCATCCGCGCCGCGAGGTATTCTTCATCGCCGATAATTACGACGATTTCGGCAGCGCCTTCGGACGCGGCAGTCTGTTGAGCGATCTCGCCGCCATCGCGAACAGATACGGGCCAGATGGCTTCCACGCCGTGCTATGCGGCTCATCCAGCATCATGCGCGGCCAAGACGATTTCTTGCGGCGCGCGCTCGAGTCGCGTTTTGCGCTCGGCTTGGATAGCGGCGAGTCGGCGAACTCGCTCGGCGCGCGCCTGCGCACCAGCACAGAGGAATTCCCGCCCGGACGCGGCTACATCGTGCGCAGCAACCGCGCGATCCTGATGCAGGTCGCCACGCCACAAGACGATGATGACGCCACAATGGAAGAAGCGCTTGATCGCTGGGTCGAGCGCATCTGCGCCAAGTATTCGACGCGCGCGCGCTGGCTCGCCGATCTGGTGCCAGAGTTGCGTCAGGAAGTGCCAATGCAGCCTGTGGCAGCTTCGCTCGCTCAAGTCGCCGCCAATCTCACTATCGCAGCCGATGAGCTGGCGCGCCGCGCCGCCCAAGCGCCTGATGTGGACTTGAAGCAGCTAGAAAAAGAGCGCGCAGCCTCCGCTGCGAGCGTGGAGATGGCTCAAAAGAGCATTGAGGAGCTGGAGAAAGAGCTGGCGGCTGCGGCGACCGCTGTGCCGAAGCCCGTGCCGATCAAGCTGAGCCAAGAAGAGATCGATCGGCGCAAGGCAGAGGAGGAAGTGCGCAAGCGCGCTGCAGCTACTGGCGGCGATGGCAGCAACAGCGGGCAGGTGGCGCCTGCCGCGCCTGAGACCGCTGCCGAGCCACATAGCGGCAATTGACGTCACGTGTGTGCCTGCTCTGCACCGCGCAGAGCAGGCCGCTTATGCGCAAAGAAGACTAGAAAGAGCGAGGAAGATTGGGCCGTCTAGTTGTGACTATCTCATCCGATCTGTTCGATTCGCCTGAGCAAGAAGCCTCAGTGCGCGAAAATCTGCCCGTGCGCACGCTGATCGAAGAGACGATCAGAGAGTTCAACCTGCCCGAAGATGCGCTCTACGTGCTGCGCGTTGAGAGCAACGGCAGATTGCTCGATCCTGAAAAAACGCTTGAGGAGCAAGGCATCAAAACAGGCGAGCGCCTGCTTTTCAGCTGCGAGCGGCGCGCCGCGCGCCGTGAGGCAGCGCTAGGCGGCAACGCCTCGCGTATCATGCTCAGCACCAGCAGGCGTCCCTACCTCCGCGAGGACTCGCGCGGCGAGATTTTCGATATCACCTTCCAGCCTGCCATCATCGGTCGCCCTGATCCCAGCAATCCCGCCAGCCGCGAGTTCTTAGCGGTCAATTTAGAGAACTACGAGGATGCCAAGAGCGTCTCGCGCTACCACGCGCGGATCACTGAGAGTCAAGGGCAGTTCTTCATCGAGAGCTTGGCTGAACACAACCCTGCTTATTTGAACAACAGCATGGTGCGCGTCGGCGAGAAGCGCGCCATGCACCCAGGCGATAAGATTCGCGTCGGCAAGATTACCTTGACCTTTGGCTTGCGGCACGGGACGACGCAGGATGCGCCGAGCATGAGACGGACGACGGTCGATCCGAAGACCAACACATGACGTCGCGTCGTTTCGCTAACCTGCTGCGCCGCGCGCCGTGGTTAGTCCACATCCCGCTGCGCTTGCTGCGACCGTTCTATGCCCGCGTGACCGTCGGCGCGGTCGGCGCGGTTTTCAACGCCGAAGGGCAGCTCCTGCTCGTCGAGCATGCCTTTCACCCGCTGACGCCTTGGGGGTTGCCCGGCGGCGGCATGAAGCGCGGCGAGACGCCCGATCAGACCGTCCGCCGTGAGTTGCTCGAAGAGACGGGGCTGCGCGTGGAAGTCGTGCGGCCGTTGATCATCGCCAAGTCGCACTGGTTGCCGCATCATCTGGATATCGGCTATTTGTGTCGGCTGAGCCGGCCTGATCAACCGATTCGGCTCAGCCATGAGCTGTTGGCATACCGCTGGTTCACCTTGCACGAGGAATTGCCTCCGCTCTCGCCTTTCCACGCCGAGGTTGTGCGCTGTGCTGCTGCTGCCCTAGCGATTCTTGATTGACCAATCGAAGCCGATCTCAGGGTCGTCAAACGGAATGCGCTCTTCATCAGGTGCTGCCGCGTTATAGCTGTGCGTGACCGTGTAGATGAGCAGCACAGGCTGGTTACCAAGCACTTGATAGCCGTGCGCCACGCCGCACGGGATCAGGATTGAGACAGGGTTGTCGTCGCCAGCGTACACAACCATCGTCTCGCGGTACGTGGGCGATTCAGGGCGTCGGTCGTACATCACCACGCGCGCCATGCCGCTCGCCACATACCAAATATCATCCTGATGCCGATGCCAGTGAAACGCCTTGATGACGTTTGGATAGGTCTTGGTGACCGTGATTTGACCGAAGCGGCGTAGCAAGCCATCGTCATCGCGCAGAATCTCGCGCAGATAGCCGCGATCATCGCAATGCGTCACCAGTTTTTTGACCACCACATCGTGAATTTTGCCCATGAGTTGAGATAAAGCTCCTCATTGTGTTGAACGCACTTCGCTTCAAACGCTCGTGACGCTTGAGCATAGCGCATTTTGCCGCCTTTTCACGCTCCGTGCTACAATTCTCTGCTGTAGACGACCTGCGTGCAAAAGGCAAGTCTTCCTCACTTGGCGGCAACTCGATGCGAGCAAGCGATCTTTTGCCCGTGCTACATGCCGAGAGCTTGAACGGGAGACTCCATTTTTATGTTCAGCGACACCCGCGCGGTGATCACTGCGCTAGAGCAGCAGCAGTACATCGCCTCTGATGAGATTGCCACAGTGCTTTTCTTGGCAGAGAAGCTCGGCAAGCCCGTCCTTTCTGAAGGTCCGGCTGGCGTCGGCAAGACCGAACTCGGCAAGGCTTGGGCAAAAGCGACCAATCGCCGCCTGATCCGCCTGCAATGCTACGAAGGCCTGGACGAGAAAAAGGCGCTCTACGAATGGGAATACGCCAAGCAGATGCTCTACACGCAGCTGCTGCGCGATAAACTGCAAGACCTGCTGCGCGACGCCGCCACTCTAGCTGAAGCGGCAGATCGGCTCGCCGCTGAGGAAAATGTGTTCTTCTCGGAGCGCTTCTTGTTGCCGCGTCCACTGCTGGACGCGATCATCTCGCCTGAGCCGGCCTTGCTTCTGATTGACGAAATTGACCGCGCAGACGCCGAATTCGAGGCATTTCTGCTGGAAGTCCTCAGCGAGTTTCAAGTCTCTATCCCTGAGCTAGGCACGCTGACCGCCAGACATCAGCCGATGGTGATTTTGACCAGCAACAACACGCGCGAGCTTTCAGAGGCGCTCAAGCGGCGTTGCTTATATCTCTCGATCAACTATCCTGATCACGAAGAAGAGCTGAACATCGTGCGGATGCGCGTGCCGCAGCTGAACGCGCGCATCGCTCAACAAGTGGTGGATGTCGTCCAGAATTTGCGCCAGATGGACTTGAAGAAGCATCCGAGCGTGGCAGAGACGCTCGATTGGGCGAAGGCGCTCGTGATGCTCAACGCCGACTCGCTCGATGAGCAGACGCTCGAGAACACGCTCACCGTCCTGCTCAAGCATGAATCCGATATACAGCGCGCGCGCCGCGAAGGCAGCAATCTGATGCGGCGCGGCGGCATTAGCGGGCAAGGGCGCAACCTGCCGCCGACCCGACCGCGCAGCGGACGCTACTGATCCCATGACCGACTATCGCTGGCAAGTGCTTGACAAGCGCCTTGTGGCGGATCGCTCGCCATTTGCGCGCGCTTACGATCTCGATTTCCGCCTGCCCGACGGGCGCGTGATCACCAATTGGCTGCAAGTGGAGCTGCCGCCGTTCGCGATCACATTCCCGCTCACGGCAGATGGCAATGTGCTATTCGTGCGGCAATATCGGCAAGTAGTCGGCGATTATTTGCTGGAGCTCTCGGCAGGGCATCTTGAGGCAGATGAGACGCCGCAGGCAGCGGCAGCGCGCGAGCTTTTGGAAGAGGGCGGCGCTGTAGCAGCGCACTGGCAGTTCTTGGGACGCTATGTGATGGACGCCAATCGCGGCTGCGGCTGGGCGCATGTTTTCCTAGCGCGCGAGGTGCGCATCGTTGCGCCTTCCAACTCAGGCGATGTCGGTGGGATAAGCGTTCACTTGCTGCCGCTCGCCGAAGTCAAGCGCCGCTGGCTGGCGGGCGAGTTCGTCAGCGCGCCGACCGCGCTAGCGATTGGATTGGCGCTCGGCGCGCTCGGCGCCTAGCCTCACTGCGCTCGGCGCCCGCCCAGCACCTGCAAATTGGCGATGATGGAATCATAAGCGTGTCCTGAGGCGTAGACCCGCAACCTGAGGAGGCTCTCAGGCTTGCGCGCGCCTGCCAAGAGCTTGAATAGGTCGCCTGAGTCGTAGATGTACCACGTATCAGGATTGATCTTCTCATGCTCTTGCAAGCAGGTATCGCAAGTGGTCGGATTCTCGTCGGTCGGCGGACGCAGCGTGTAGAAGCCGTGCCGCCACACCTGCGGACTTTCAGGGACGTTATTCTCACCCAAATAGTCCAGCTGGATCATGACAGGACACTCTGAGCCTTGAATGCCGCACGTGGTCACGTCTTGGCTGCGGATGCGCACGCGCGCGCGGATGTACAACGAATCATAAGCGCTCAGGCTGCGGCGCGGAACGCTCAGCAGTAGGCTATCATCTTCGCTGAAAGTGTACTGGCAGCTGGTCTCGGCGTGATCTAGCCCCTGGCCGAGCCGTTGCATAATCAAGACCACTTGCTGCTCGAATAAACTGCGCTCGAAGCTGCCCTGCGGCTCATTCGGTCGGTTGGCGCGGCTCGTACACGCCCAGCCGAACGGCAGGGCGGGATTGGTGCTGATATCGTGGCGCGCGCCGAAGTCGGCGTTCAAGCGCTCGAAGTGCGTGGCGCGCACCAGGAGCGTGCCGCTGCCGAGCGGCTCGCGCAGCAGCGTGCCGATCTCGCCAGCGTTGACCGTGCGCAGCTCGCCACTTGGCGCTTGCAGCATGGCGCTGCCCTCGTCAACGTGCAGATCAATCTGCTGGCTGCTGCTGTATAGACGAAAATTGCCCGCTTTGCTGAAGCGCGCCTTGCCTGCCTCTGACTCAAGCTCTAACACGATCTCGCGCGCCACGCCTGACGGCAAGTCAACCCAAAAGCGTCCGATGGCGTTGCGCAGGCGAATGGTGTAAGGCTCGGCGCTCCACTCGAAGCGCGGACGCGCTGCGCGTTCAATCGCCAAGCTGCTGCCTTGCATCAGGAAGACGGTCGCGATCAGCTGCTTGGAATAATTATCCTCAAAGGTCAGGTAGCCCTGCGAGACGCTATCCACTTGCACGATTGTGTTCGCTTCGAGGAAGTCCTGCCGTGCGGCGCTAGCAGGACTGCCATCGGGCAGCGTCAGGTCAACGCGA
>JAGHYP010000156.1 GCA_017743585.1 Chloroflexota bacterium | reverse complement strand
CCTTGACCACTTGTCCGTCAATCACAATGTCGCGCGAGCCGCTCGCCCAGTGTCCCCAGCCCAGTCCAAAGGCGACCACACCTGGACGTATCCCTTGCACCACTTTCAGCCTGCCCACCATCGGCACTTGCGCGCCGTTTTGCAAGTCCCAGACGCCACTAGGATTGCTGGCTGAGCTGATCCTGACCAAGTCGCCGTTGCGCAAGCCGAGCCGCGCTGCATCTGCTGCGTTCATGAGCAGGCTATTCTCAGGCATGACGGATAGCAGCCAGTAGTTGGTGATGGTGCGCGCCTTCGTCATGGTGATCTCTTTGTAGGTGATCAATGTGAACGGATATGCATCGCCGTCCTCAATTGGCTCGCCAACGCTGGAGAGATGCGCAGGCAGGTAAGTTGGATAGCCGATGAACGGCTTGCCCGTCATGCTGTTGATAGTGGTCGCCGTCTTCTCTTGGTAGAGATTGATCTGTCTGGCGTAAGGGTTAGCCAGCAGCTCACCTTTGTAGTCCTTGTCAGCAGCCTGCCAGCGTCCGCCGCGATTCAAGACGTAGACAGTCTGCCGCCACAGCTTCTCATCGCCGATGATTGCCTTCCAGCGCTCAGGATCGAAGACTTGCTTGGGCAAATGCTTGCGCGCGCTCAGGAAAATCTCCAGCTCGCGGTCGTCAGCTTCTGGCACGCCGTCGCTGCCATCTTCTTTCTCGCCATAAGCGAGGTTTGCCACCATGCGCAGGTAGTAATCTTCGGGATAGATGAACGGCACGCCTTCGCCTAAGCCGTTCGGACCAAAGCCGGGCAAGTTCAGCCGCTCAGCGATGCCTAGCACCAGCGCCTCAAAGGAGAGCGGAATCTGCTTGCCGAACACGGTCACCATTTGCCAGCCGGGAATGGAGATGACAGGATTGCGCACATTCTCTACCTTGTAGGTGACGGACGGATGCGTGCCGTGAAATTCCCAGCGCTCCAGATAGCTCAGGTCAGGGAAGATGTAGTCGGCGTACATCGAAGTCTCGCCGACTAAGATATCTGAAGCGATGATCAAAGGCAGCTTCTTGGGATCGGCTAGGACTTCAGTCACCTTGTGACCGGCAGGCAAGGCATAGTTGATCGCGCTCATGTAGAACATGGCGATCTTGACGGGATATGGATAGGCGTCGCCGATGGACGGCAGGACTTCTTGGTAGATGTCGGTTGCCAGCGGGAACCACGGGCGCTTGGCAGGATAGCCGTTGAAAATGGTAGATTTCTCGTAGCTGATAGTTGTGCGCAAGATATCCAGACCGAACGGCACGTTCGCGCCGTTGTTCATCTTGCTCAGCTCAAACGGACCTTTAGCGCGGCTGCCGAGCCGATCATAGGTCGTCGGCTTGCTCAAGCCGCCTTTATGGTCGTAGTTGCCGATCAGCGCGTTGAGCGTGAAGAAGATACAGCTGGTGTAAAAGCCGTTGGTGTGCTGCGACGCGCCGCGATGGATATCAATGGCTGCTTGTGTGCCATAGCTGGTGAATTCGCGCGCCAACTCGATGATATCGCTCGCCTTGATATCGGCGATCGCCGCCCATTCTTCAATCGTCTTCTCGGCAGCCGCCTCGCGGATGATCTGCAAGCTGCTCTTGACCGCGATTGTCTCGCCATTCGCGTTTTGCAGCGTGGTATCTACGAATAGATCGCCAAAGACAGGCAATTCAGTGCTGTTCGGATCGACAGGCGTTGGCTTGCCGTCCACGAGCGCCACGAACGGATCGAAGGTGAAGCGCTTGCCGTCTTCAGTCAGGTAGACTGTCACCTCTTTGCCGTCTTTGTCCTGCTCAGTCGCTTTGCTGACCAAGCCCAGCTCTAGCGCGCGCACCAACTTGCCAGGTTTGCCATCTTTGATGCGCACCAGCCAGACGCCGTTCGTCCACGATGCCTCGCCAATGGCATTGGCAGCCGCCTTGTTGGCAGCGCTCAGGAAGCGCTTGTTGATGCGGTCGTTCTCGAACATCCAGCGCATCATGCCCATGCCTAGCGCACCATCTTCGCCCGGCTTGATCGGAATCCACTTCCAAGCCTTCGAAGCGGCTTTGGAAAAGCGCGGATCGACCACGGCGTAGCGCAGACCGCGATCCACAGCGCCTTCGGTCATCGGCGTGACGCGCAACGGCGGACCGTAATTCGCCTCGAACATATTGGCGCCGATGAAGATCACGAAGCGGCTGCTCTTCAGGTCTGCCTGCCAATAGAACTTCTGTCCGCCGCTGAACTTGCTGCCGTCCCACTGCTCGCTCATGGCTTTGCCTGCGAAGTACAGGCTGCCTTGGCAGACTGTTGTGTGTCCGTTCGCGTTGACCGAGCCTAAGCCGCTGTTCACAAAACGCCGCACCAGATCGCCGCGACCGTTCTTCAAACGTCCCCAGATGAAGGCGAATTGGTTGTTCTTCGGACCGAGGTCAGGATGATCTGGATCGATCAGCTTGTCCAAGTCAGCGGCGAAGGTCGTCTTGAATTCCTCGACCAGCGCACGCTTCTTCTCAGCATCTTTCTCATCCACGATCTTTTTGACAAAGTCCGCCATTGCCTTCGCCACTTTAGGATCGCGCAAGGCATAAACATCTTTGAGCCCTTCGACGCGCCCTTCGCCGAACAGATCGCCGCCTTCGATGATCTCATCCAGCGCCTGCTCGAACGAAATCGTGATCCATTGCCCTTCGCCGCGCTTCGTGCCAGGACGCCGCTTCAGGACGCGCGTGATGCGATATGGATCGTATGCCGTCTGCAAGCCCGCTTGCCCTTTAGGACACAGCGCGCCTTCAATCGCGCCTGCCTCAGCCACAGGCGTGCTGTATGGCAAGTGCGGATGCAACGTCCATGGACTATATGGATTACCTTCGATCTTAGCGGCGACGCCGTCCCAAATTTTCACCTTGATGCCGCAGCCTGTGTTGCACTGCAGGCAGACCGAATAAATTTGGCGCTCAGGCTCAGAGAGCGGCGAGAGTCCTGCAACGCTGCCATCTTGCGCAGCCTGCAGGCGATCGAAGGCAGGCAGGCTGCTCAGCAAGGCAGCGGCGCCGCCTATAGCGGCAGTCAGCTTCAGAAAATCACGCCGCGAGAGCGCGCAGGATTCAGGTTGCTCTTGATCGGGCATAAGTGGTTTATCGCTCATGGTTCACTCCTTCTATTCCTGTGTGCGCTTGGGCAGGACGGGCAGGAAGCGCAAGCCTAGCCCATACAGCAGCGCGCCGAAGCCGAAGACAAAAGTCACAACTAGCCACTCATTCAAGTTCGGCACGTAATCCAGCGATAACTTCTGATGCTGGAATGCCTCAGCCAAGCCTTCCAGCTCAGGCGTCGCCAAGACTGGGATGACGATGTTCAGCGTGACCGCCACAAAAGTGATCGTGCTTAGCGCCGCGCCAAGCGTCAGCAGCAGGCGATTTTTGTAGAACAGGAAGTAAATGACGGCAGGCACGATCACGCCTAGCAGAATGTGGACGATCCAGAAGCTCCACCAGAATGGTCCACTCAGGATGAGCTGCAACGCCGCAGCGCGCTGTGGATTGCCGCCGCCTTGATACAAGATCGTGAACGCGATCACGCCCGCGATGAACGCGCCGCCCAGTGTCAGCCAGCCGGCGATCCGCGATAGGCGCCGCGTCAAGCGCGCAAACTCATCCGATTGCTTATCCGCCCAGAAGAGGCACACCAAGAGCAGCAACAAGCTCGCGCCAGCTGCCAGCGCCGAGATGAAGAACATCAGGGGCAGATTCGAGGTATTCCACAGCGGACGCGCCGCGACCACGCCGAAGATCGAGCCGCTGACCAAGATCAGCATCAAGCCGAGCGGCAGGCTGACGATGCCTAACGCCTTGAGCAGCCCTTTGCCCTTGCCGCGCAGCGCGAGAACCAGCTCGACCGTCAGCAGGATCAGGTATGCCGTGTGCAACCAGACCATCCACGTGATCATCGAGCCGAAATCGGCGTAGACGAAGACGTGCCAGAAGCGTTCGAAGTGTCCCAAATCCATCGCCACTAGAATGAGCGCCATCAATAGCACCACAAAGCCTGTGAACAGCACAAGCGGCTTGATCTTGGCGAGCGAATGATCGTCAGCAAGGTAAACTAGCCCTGAGAAGAGCAGCAGGCTGCCGACCTCAAGCCAGACAAGGTAGTCGTAAAAACCGACCCACAGGCCCCACGGCACGTAGCTGCCAATGGCAGCCGGCGCCAAGCCGAAGCGCAGCCGATCCAACATGCCCGTGGCGCCGATCAGCAGCGCGAGGATGCCGCCTATCCAGAACAGGTCTGTCAGGCGCAGCCTGAAGCGCGGACGTTGTTCAGTAGAAGCGATCTGTGCCATGAATGCCTCCTATTTCAAGTAGTAAACGCGCGGCTCAGTGCCAAGTTCTTCGCGCAGACGCAGGACGTTCGGGCTGGCGATCAGCTCAGCCACAAGGCTTTCAGGATCGTTTGCATCGCCGAAGAAGGTGGCGCGTCCGATGCAGGTTGTGACGCACGCCGGCAGCACGCCTTCCAAGATGCGATGCTGGCAGAAGTGACACTTACGCGCATTGCCCACTGGCGAGGCGCGTCCTTCGCGCGCGTACTGCTTGCCATATTCGAAGTTAGGCACGCGCTCGTAGTCATCAGCCGTCTGCGTGCCGAGCAAGCCCTGAATGACAGGAAGCTCTTCCGTGTAAGTGAAGCCAAAGTCGGAGACGCGCGCTGAATACGGGCAAGCGGTCAGGCAGTAGCGGCAGCCGATGCAGCGCTCATAGTCCATCTCCACAATGCCTTCCGCGTTGGTGAAAGTGGCGCGCACAGGGCAGACAGGCACGCAAGGCGGATTCTCGCACTGCATACACGGACGCGGGATGAAGCGCCGCGCCACATTTGGATAAGTGCCGAACTCTTCTTCGATCACAGGGCGGTAGACAACGCCGGGCGGCAGTTTGTTCTCTGCCACGCAGCCGATAGTGCAGGCATGGCAGCCAACGCACTTGCGCAGGTCAATGACCATCACCCAGCGGCGCTCGCCTTGCGGCTTTTGCAGAGCGCGCAAGAGTTCAAGGCGCATCCGCTCCAGCACGTCCAGCGCCTTCCAGTCTGCGCTGCTCTGACCTGTCTGGAGCGTGCTTTGCACAATTTGCTCCTCGCAGGCGGCAAGCGCAACTTGCGGATCAGCCGCGAACTGCTCAAGGGCGGCGAGCGCTAGGGCGGCGCCGCCGGCGCTGGCGAGCGCGCCTAGAAAGTCGCGCCGACTCACGGCGCTGGCAGCAGGTGATTGTGTTGTCTGTTTCTCTTGTTCGGTCATAGTAGCCTTTCCTCATCTCTATCAAAGTCTTGACGGCAACCGCTCATCGCGAGAGACCACAGCGCATTGCGCGCCGCCAATCGCTCAGGCGCTGGAGCGAAAAATGCTGGCATTGTTATGCAAAGTTTGACTTAGCCTTAAGCTTCATCAGTAGTGACGAATGTCACCATAAGCACGGGACAATCGGATCGTTTTTGCGACAAGGCACGACCATTCTCGCCTTTCCAAAGCTGTGTTCGCTCTTGGATGCGCAGGGGTAACTTAAACTATGCCGTGCACGCGTGGGCGTTCAGTTGTTCCGTGAATGGTCTCAGCTTATGCCGTGGCGCGCGTTTGACTGGCGTCTGACCGCAAACAGTCACCAGCTCCACAGCGCTGCAGGCGATAAGCCGATCACAGGCGTCTAGGTGACGCTCTAGACCGCGCGCGCAGGCTGCCTTTGGCGCAGCAGCTGAAGGCAGCTTGCCGCTGCGCGCAACACAGTGTAGGATCGGGCGCGCATGCCTGAACTACACTTTTTGTTTTTCTATGAAGGTTTTAGCCGTCAGCGATAACATCTTGGCAAGGTTAGAAGATCGCGAGAATCTTGTGCGCAACTATAGCGCTGTGAGCGCAGTTATCAGCTGTGGCGATCTGCCCGCCCATTATCTGGAGTTCATCGCAGATGTGCTGGGCGTGCCTTTGCTGTATGTGCGCGGCAACCACGATGTGCATTACACTGCTGAACGTCCCGGCGGCGATAACTTGCACGGGCGTGTGCTGCACTTCGGCGGGTTGCTATGGGCAGGCTTGGAGGGCTGTTTGCGCTACAACCGCGAGCCGATTCAATACACGCAAAGCGAGATGCTCTGGCAGGTCTTGCAGCTTTACCCTGCTGTGCTGATGGCGCGCGCGCGCTTCCGCCGCCGCCTTGACGTGATGGTCACGCACGCGCCGCCGCGCCACATCCACGACCTGCCCGACCGCGCGCACACGGGCTTCACTGCCTTCCGCCTGCTGATGCGGCTGTACCGCCCGCGCTTCCTGCTGCACGGTCACGTGGGCGCGCACGATGCACCGCTGCAGCGCACACAAACGCGCTTTTTGCAGACCGAAGTCATCAACGTCAACCCTGCGAAAGTGCTGGAGATCGAGAGTTAACGAGGAGTACGTCTGGGATGCACCCTGATGATCCAACTTCTGTGGCACGAGCTGCGCGCGATTTCTCCAAAGCGCGTATGCAAGCGTTCTGGCAAGAGGTTTGGGCGCTGCTGACAGGCAAATCCATCGATCTGCTGCGCTTCGATGAGGTCAAGCAGCGCTTGCGCCTGACCGATGAGCGCTATCTCGGCCTGCGCGAGATACCGCTCGATAAGATCGTCGGCAGCGTCGGGCGCTACCGCGATTTCACGCGCACGTTTTTGCCGCGCACCAACGCTGTGCGCTCGCGCGCCAGCGCATCTAGGCGCTGCCAGCGCGAGCGCACAGCGTTGGTG
>JAGHYP010000155.1 GCA_017743585.1 Chloroflexota bacterium | reverse complement strand
ACTAGCGCCGCCGGGCAAGTAGCCTAGCACGACGTAGTCGCGGCGCTAGTGGCGTGCGCGCGCTTGCCAACGCGCTCTACAATGACTCGTTGCAGCGGCAGGTCATCTTCGGCAGCGATCTGGAAGGCGCGCCGAGCGACATCACGGCCGAGCAGTTGCGCGCGCTGCGCAACAATCCGACCCTGATCTTGGCGCAGAGCCAAGAAGACGTGCGGACTTGGGTCGAGCAGTTCCGTCCACCGCCAGAGGCCGCTGCAGCGCCTGAGCTGCGCATGGTGATCGCCACCACAGCCGCTGCTAGCGTGGCTGCACAGACCTACGCCGCGGCCGATCCTGAGCGCGTGATCGGCGCGCTGAGCGGCTTGCGCGATGCACTGCTCTATCGTGAGCTGCGCGCGCAACACGCCGACTCTGAGGCGCAACGCACAGCGGAGCGGCGCTGGCAGAGCGTTGGCCTTGCCGCGTTCGCCGCGACGCTCGCCATTTTGATCGGCGCGGCGCTCAGCATGGTTCAGTTCCTAGCGCAGAGGAGACGCGCGCAGTGACGCTTGAGACTGTAGAGCAAGTCGGCTTGATCGCCGGCGCCGTGCTGACGCTGTGCATCTTCAGCTACTTGCTCAGCGATAATTTCTTGTATCGCATCGCGATCCACATCTTCATCGGCGCCGCGGCAGGCTTTGTGCTGCTGGCCACCCTGGAGAGCGTCCTGATCCCATGGCTGGGCGCCACGGTCTTCAGCACGCCCTTCGAGCCGCCGCGCTTAGGCATCGGTCTATTGCCGTTTCTGTTCGGCTTGTTGCTGGTCTATAAAGGCACGCCGCGCCTCTCGCGGCTGGGCGATTTCGGCATAGTGATCGTCTTAGGCGTCGGCACGGCGTTGGCGCTGCTCGGCGCGGTGAACGGCACGTTGCTGCCGCTGCTCGGCGAGGCGGCGCGCGCCTTTCGCCCTGAGAACGCCCTGAACGGCTTCATCGGCTTGATCGGCACGCTCTCGGTCTTGGTCTACTTCACCTACGTCGGCTTGCGGCGGCTCTCAGGCGAGGTGACGCAATTCTTGCCCGTGCGCTTCGTCGGCCTGATCGGACAAGGCTTCATCGCCATCACCTTAGGCGCTACCTACGGTCTGTTGATCCTCTCCGCCTTGACTGCGCTGAGCAGCGTGCTGGCAGATCGGCTGTTCGTCCTGATCGGGAGATAGTGATACAGCGATGACGGCACGCGCAAAGGCGCCTAAAGCCGAGTCGGGCGCGCAGAAGACGCCTAGCGCGCGTTCAGCGCGCAAGGTCGTCGAGACTCAGCCTGTGGAGACGGCTGTGCGCCGCGTGGTGACCGCTGATATCGGCAGCGTGCATACGCGCGTAGCGCTCTACGACCTTGTGGAAGGGCAATTCCGCCTTGTCGGGCGCGCGCAGGCGCTGACAACTGCCGCGCCGCGCGGCCACGACGTGAGCGAGGGCTTGCGGCGCGCACTGGCAGAGCTAGGCGCGCTCAGCGGCTTGAACTTCCTCTCAGCCGATCGCGAGCAACGTCTGCTAATGGGCGAGGAGTATGGCAACACATTCGTGGCGACCGCCAGCGGCGGCAAGCCGATTCGGGCAGTGCTGGTCGGCTTGATGCCGAACATCAGCTTGGAGAGCGGCAAGCGCGCGCTTGAAAGTACGTATGTCGAATTGGTAGACGCGCTCGACTTGCTGGACGTGCGCACGCCTGAGCAGCAAGTGAACGCCATCTTGCGCGCCGCGCCCGATCTGATCTTGATTGTAGGCGGCACAAACAGCGGCGCTAACGCGCCAATGCGGGCGCTGATCGAGACAGTGCGCCTTGCCGTCCAGCTGGCGCCCGCCATGAAGCCCGTTGTCCTCTACGCAGGCAATGCGGCGCTCAGCGCGTTCGTGCGCGAGCAGCTTGAGGGGCGCGTCCCGCTGTACATCACTGAAAACGTGCGTCCCAGCCTTGAGCGCGAATCATTTGACCCGATCCGCCTTGAACTCGCCTTTCTCTACGGCGATTACCGCGCGCGCACCACGCCTGGCTTCAAGATCGTTCAGGATGCTAGCAAGCTAGGCGTGCTGCCAAGCGTCGAGAGCTACGGCAACATCGTGCGCTACTTGGCCGATGCATCGGGCAAAAAGCGGAACGTGCTGTTGGTGGACGTCGGCAGTTCCACTGTGACGGTCTGTGCCATGGTGCGCGGCGCGCTGAACGTGACCATTCGCTCCGATCTCGGGCTAGGGCACAGCGCAGTCAGCGGCGTTGAGGCAGTTGGCGTCCGCAACATCGCGCGCTGGCTCACCTTTGAGCCTGCGCCAAGTGAAATCATGGACTACGCTTGGAACAAGACCTTGCGCCCTGCCACTGTGCCTGAGATCGGCCGCGAGCTTGAGTTAGAATACGCGCTCGCGCGCGAACTGATTCGAGTCGCCATGCAGACGTCGCGGCAGGGCTGGCAGGGCGTTCCGATCAACGCGCCATTGCCGCCTATGCGCCTGATCATCGGCGTCGGCTCGGTCTTGGCGCAGCCGATCAACGCGGGCATGGGCGCGCTGCTCCTGCTGGACGCCCTACAGCCGCTCGGGATCGTCGATCTGCGCCTCGATCCGTATGGCGTCATAGCCTCGATGGGCAGCCTGATCCATCTTGAGCCGCTGATGGTGGTACAAGTGCTGGAAACAGGCGGCTTGCTCAATCTCGCCACGGCCATCTGCCCGAGCGGCAAGGCGAGCGGCACGGCGCTTGAAGCGCGCATCACTTACGCCGATGGACGCAGCCGCGAAGTCCGAGTGCCGAGCAACACGCTGCGCGTTGTGCCTGTGCCGATTGGTCAGCGCGCGCGGGTATCGCTTAAACTTGGGCGCGGCTTACGGCTGAACGGCAAGCGCCGCTTGAGCTTCGAAGTGCAAGGCAGCGCGGTTGGTTTGCTCTTCGATACGCGCGGTAGGCCGCTCGTCTTGCCGCGCGACCCGAGCAAGCGCGCCGAGCTATTGCCGAAGTGGTATGAAGCTGTGCAAGAGGGCGGCTAGGCGACGTCGCTATGCCTTACTACCCTGAGGCGACCATCATTCTTGGCTCAACGCGCATCATCCGCGAGTATAAGTTGCCGCCAAACGCCATCGGCAGGGCGGAGGTGAGCGAAGGCTCAACCGTGACGCCAGATACAGTCCTGCTGGCAGGCACTGTTCCATCTGAGGTGATCTTCCTAGATGCAGTCAAGTTGCTCGGCTTGCGGCATCCTGAGCAGATCACAGAGGAGATGTTGCAAGTGCCAGTCGGCGAGGTCTATGAGAGCGGCGTGACGCTCTTGGCGCATCGTTCCAAGCGCGTGGTCACACCGAAACGCGCGCTGTTTGCGCACTTTGAGGCAGGGCGCGTCGTGCTGCAGACCGATCCACAGCCAGTGGCAGTCTACGCGCTGATGGAAGGTCGCGTGAACAGCGTGAGCGACCGGCGCGTGGTGCTGGAGACAGGCGGCGCGTTGATCCAAGCGGCATGGGGCAACGGCAAGGCCGGCTATGGCGCGCTCAGCTTCGCCGAAGAGGAGAGAGCGCAAGAGCGGCTCGGGCTAGAGGACGAGGGAGACAGCGGGCAGGTCGTCGTGTGGGAAGAGTCAATTCAGACGCCTGAGGCATTCAAAGAAGCCGTCCAAAGGCGTTGGCGCGCCATCATCGCCCCGTCTATGACGTCGGCATTGCGCGAGCAAGCGCTGCAGCTGGGCATTCCTGTCATCCTGACCGAAGGCTTCGGCAATTTGCCGTATTCTCAAATCGTCCGCAGCTTGCTGGAGAGCAATCGCGGGCGCTTTACAACGGTAGACGCTGTGCAACCTTCAGTTTGGCGCTCCGAGCGGCCGGAGATTGTCATCCCAATCGGTCTCAGCGCGCGCCTGCGCACGCCGGAGGTCAATCTGCCTCTAGCCGTTGGCGCGACCGTGCGCGTCACGCGCCTGCCGCACATCGGACGGATTGCCAGAGTCATAAATTTGCCTGAAGCGCCGATCGCAATGGAAAATGGGCTACGTGTTGCTGCGGCAGAGGTGCAATTCTCCGATAACTCAGAGGTCGCCTTTGTGCCGCTGGCAAATGTAGAGTTGATCGGACGTCCATTAGATGCATCAGGCCGACTGCAATCTTAGGGGGAAGCATGGCTAACAACTTGGGCGGCAATTTGCCACTTGACGATCTAGACGCAATAGGCGGTGCAGAGCCGCCGCGCAATCGCGCCCTCCCGACCAATCGCACCTTCCTGATCTTGGCGCTCCTTCTGGCCTTCTTAACCTTTGCGGCACTTGTTGTCTCCATCATAGCAGTGATTGATGCAGCCAATCGCAATCGAGTTTTGCAACAGACGGGCGTGGCGATTGAGCAGACCAACGCGGCAGTCCTCGACGCGCTGACGCGCACCACGATCGCGCAAACATGGACGCGCACGCCGACGCCAACGCCGACTTTCACCAGCACGCCAACGCCGACGCCAACGCTCACTAGCACGCCAACCCCAACTGCGGATATCGCCGCCACAGAAGCGGAAGAGACACGAATTGCCGTCCTCACGCAGACTTTCCAATTCTCGGCGCTGAATCTCACCGAGACGGCGCAGGCGTTCGCCACGCTTTTCGCACAACAGACTCAAAATGCTGCACTATTGCTGACTCTGACGGCGCAAGCGCGCGACGTGGCGCTCGGCACGCCTATTCCCGCCACGCCGACGCCGACGCCGATCGGCTTGCTAGTGACCATCTCACCTTCTCCGACTCTTAGCTTGGTTGAGCTTGGCACGCCCAGCGTGCCGCTTGCTCTGATCACGATCACGCCCGCTCTGGTCACGATCACGCCCAGCGCCACGCCGACGCCCAGAGCGTTGCCTGAAGGCGGCTTCTTCGATGACATCGGTCTCAACGGCCGCTCGCCCGATAGCTTGCCCGCCATCGGCTTGCTGGCACTCGGCCTGCTGGCGATCATCTTCGTGGCGCGCCGCCTGCGCGTGAAGGACTAGGGCGACTTCGTGCAATCTGCACAATTGACCCTACCTTGCTTCGTGTATAATTGCGCCTTGAGGATTCAAGAGACATGACTCGCGTCCGCTTCGCTCCGCGCCGTATCCGCCGTACCATCAGCCATAGGTCTGGATGGATGCTGCGCCCTGCTTAGCGGAAACGCGACGGCGCAAGCCCTTCAGACTACAGCGAGTCTGAAGGGCTTTTTTTATGCGTTAAGCCTGCACATCAAAAAGGAGAGTCGCTTGGCACGCACGCTCTCTGATGCATCATCATCTATTGCAACGACAACGACGCGGACGCTGCGAGTCGGCGTGTTCGGCGCCACAGGCTACACGGGGCAGCTCCTGCTCGACCTACTGCGCACCCATCCGCACGCGACGCTGCAATTCGCCACCTCTGAGCGCGAGAGCGCCCTCGAAGATGGCACGCCGCTCATCAGAGCAGAGGAGGCCCCGCTCGATAGCGTAGACGCAGTCTTTCTGTGCCTGCCGAACGGCGTCTCAGGCAGCGTGGCGGCGCGCGCTGTGGCAGCAGGCGTCCGCGTCATCGATCTGAGCGCCGATCTGCGCCTTGAGTCGGCTGCGCTTTACGAGCAAACCTACAAAATGCCGCATCCAGCGCCGCAGCTGCTGCCCGCGCCGTACGGTCTGCCCGAGATAACGCGCGCGACCTTGCGCAACGCGCGCTACATTGCCAATCCAGGCTGCCACGTGACAGCGACGCTGCTTGCGCTTTACCCGCTGGCGCGCGCTGGCGCGTTGAGCGACGCGCCGATCATCGCCGATACCAAGACGGGCGTCTCAGGCGCGGGCAGAGAGCCAAAGCCTGAGTCTATGTTCTGCGAAGTCTACGGCGACGTGAAGCCGTACAACATCGGTCGCCAGCATCGGCACGTGCCGGAGATCGAGCAGGCGCTGCGCAAACTGCAGGCCGATTGCGGCAGGCTGATTTTTGCGCCGCACCTCGTGCCGCTCGAGGTCGGCCTTTTGGCGACCGTCTACGCGACGCTCAAGCCCGAGTGGACGCTGGAGCGCGCTTACGCTGCTTACCAAGATGCCTACGCCGATGAGCCGCTGATCGCGCTGCATCCGCCGGGCAGAGCGGCGCGCATTCGCGAGGCCGCGCATCGCAACGGCGCAGTGATCGGCGTGAGCGAAGGCGACGGCAAGACGCTCATCCTAACCTGCGCCATTGACAATCTGCGCAAAGGCGCGTCGGCGCAGGCTGTGCAGAACTTCAATCTGATGTTCGGCCTGCCTGAGACGGCAGGCTTGCTCTAGGATTTGATCAAGCAGAGGCAGCAGCTCACAATGGTGAGGCTCTACAAAATTGGCGGCGCGCCGCTTGAAGACCCGGCATATCTGAGCGCTTTAGCTGAGCATCTCAAGGCGCTATCCGCGCCGCCGATCCTTGTGCATGGCGGCGGCAAAGCGATCAGCCGGCTGCAGGCTGCCTTCGGCATCGTGCCGCGCAGCATCGGCGGCTTGCGCGTCACGGACGCACAGACAATGGAGCTGGTGGCAATGGCGCTCGTCGGCAACGCAAACGTGAACTTGGTGGCGACGTTGGTCAAGCACGGCGTGGAGGCACAAGGCTTCCACGGCGCGGATCGCGGGTTGTTGCGCTCGCGTCCGCTGCAGCATCCTGAAGGCGATCTAGGGCGCGTTGGCACAGTGTATCGCGTGCGCGTCGAGATTTTGCGGCGCGCGCTCGCCGATGGCGTCGTGCCTGTCATCGCGCCGATTGCGCTTGCCGACGACGGCGGTTTGCACAACATCAACGCCGATCAAGCGG
>JAGHYP010000154.1 GCA_017743585.1 Chloroflexota bacterium | reverse complement strand
GCACTCGACGGCGCGGCGCAGGTTGGCGGCGCGATCTTCTAGCTCAGCGAGGTCGCGGTAGGCGTTGCCCAAGTTATTCTGCGTCCCGGCGTAGTCTAGCGGGGCGGACTCGGGCGTGCGGTATTGCAGCGCGCGTTGGTAGCACTCGACGGCGCGGCGCAGGTTGGCAGCGCGATCTTCTACCCCAGCGAGGTCGTGGTAGGCGTTGCCCAAGTTGTTCTGCGTCGCGGCGTAGTCCAGCGGGGCGGAATCAGGCGTTAGGTATCGCAACACACGCTGGTAGCACTCGACGGCGCGGCGCAGGTTGGCGGCGCGATCTTCTACGTTAGCGAGGTCCCAGTAAGCAATCCCTAGAGTGTTTTGCGCGCTCGCACAGATCAGTTTGTCGGGGTGGTCGCGCAGCGCCGCGCTGACGCGCTCCGCCTGTGCCACAAACGCCCGCACGCGCCCGCGGTTGCGCAAAAACTTGCGGCTGGCGTTCAGCAAGGCGAGCGCTTTCTCGCCTTCGCCTGCGTCCAGCGCCCAGTCAAAGGCGGCGGCTAGGTTGGCGCTCTCGGCGTCCAGTCTCGCATAATCCTGGCGCGCATCGTGCGCTTCTGCCAGCGCCAGATAAAAATCAAAATGGGCAGGGCAAGCGCTCGCGTCAGGCGTCAGCGCCGCCTCGACCAGTGTGTCGGGCGTGTAGCGCTCGCCATCCAGCTTGAGCAGGCTCCAGCGGCGC
Organism: Chloroflexota bacterium; assembly: GCA_017743585.1. Lineage (GTDB taxonomy): Bacteria > Chloroflexota > Anaerolineae > Aggregatilineales > UBA2796 > CP2-2F. The sequence continues at coordinate 6,150 of JAGHYP010000154.1, read as the reverse complement.
AATATCTCGCGGCTCGTCCGAGATGACTCTCCCAGCAGGGCGTCCGCCGCCGCGCTCGTGAATCCGCCGCGGCAGACCAGCAATTTCTTGAGATCGGCGACTGCCTGCGCGCCGTTCGGCTGCGCCTCGATCTGCGCCAGAGTCTTGTACAGGATGTCTTGCATCACGGCTTCGATATCCGCGCCGCCGCTGAGCGTCCGCAGCATGGTCAGCACTTCGCCAATCGGGAAGTCGTTCAGCCATGCCACAGCGTACTGGATCAGGCGCGGATGCAGGCGCGCCGCTTGCGCCAGCTCTGCCTCGCGCCCGTTCAGCCGCGCAGGGTCGCCGTGATGGGCTGCCATGTCGCGGACGAGCTGCGCAGCGGCATCCAGCGTGAGCAGGCCCAGCTCATGCGCGCGATTGATCAGGCGCGTCTCGTGCCATTGGAAGCGACTGGTCATCAGGAAGCGCGTGCCGTTGCTCAGGTCGTACGTCTTCAGGCGCTCTGCGTAGGCGGGGATATCCGCGCAGGCTTCCCCGTTATCCAGCACGACCAAGACGCTATGCCGCCCTAAAGCTGACCACACTTCGTCAGGCGGCGCCTTGGGGTCTAGGACGAGGTGATCGCGGATTTGCGCGGTCAGGTCTTCGGCGCGCGTGTGCGGCTCGATCTTATGCCAGATCACGCCGTGTGCGAAGTGACGCTGCCGATTGGCGATCTCGGCGGCGAGGCGCGTCTTGCCGCAGCCGCCTATGCCGATCACCACGACGAGGCGGCACTGTTCGCGCAAGAGCGCCTCGACTTTCCGCAGGTCGTCGTCGCGCCCGCTGATGGGGATTTCGAGGTCGCTGGACGGGAAGCCTGTGCCGGTGCGCTTGGCCCCCCGCACCTGCTTGCGTAGTTGGTTCGCCAGTTTCTCGTAGGCGCGCTCCTCGCCCAATTTTGCAGGCACGATGCGATGTAAGCCGTCGAATTGCTCTCCCTCTAGCGTTGTCCAGGCTTTCACGTCATGCCATTCCGCCTGATTTTCGAAGTCCGCGTCTAAGACGTAAGGTAGGATCGGCTTGCCGAGGTCGAGCGCGCGGCGCAGCTCAGCGCGCACCCATGGGCTGCGGATGCTGGCGGGCGACGCCATCCACACCACGCACATCGCAGCGTGCAGCGCTTCGGCGAGTCCTTCTCTCCAAGGGTGACCCGCCTTCAATCCTTCGACCACATCGAGGTTGTCAATCCAGACGGGCAGGTAGTCGTCTTTCAGGCGCTGATACAGCGCCGCGACGACGGGGCGGTCAGCGCTGGCGTAAGAGATGAAAATATGCTTGCGCGTAGGGGCTTTACGCAACACAAGCAATTCCGCGATCATCTAACTCGCTCCTACTCAACCGCCGATTGGCAGCAGCGCTCGGACGCTATTATTATACCTGATAGCGCTTGCCGACTTGAAATTTCGGGCGGCGTTGCGGCGTTGAGCGAATCACTCGCGCCCAGCGAATGATCGCCCTAGCGTCTATCGCTCGCCGACTCTAAGCCGCCTATCGCTTTCATCCATCTTTGAGCGCTTGGCGCGGCGTCGTGAACGCTTGGTCAGAAATCCTTGAGCGCTGCCCGCCATTGACGTTGCGTCATGAACGCGCCATATTTGATCCCTAAGTGCCGAATATCTCCACGCCGCACTCCACACTGAGGAGAGCAGACGGAGGCCATGGCTAAAAATCGCGCGCCTATCGAGCCGGTTGAAGCGCATGTCTTAGTTGTGGAAGATAACATGCGCAATTTCGTGCTGATCGCACGGCTGCTCGCCCACATGGGCGTTCGGCATTGCGAGTGGAAGACCTCTGGCTGGCAGGTGGTGCAATTCGCAGACACGCTGCCGCGCGTTGACTTGATTTTGATGGATATTCACCTGCCTTACGAAGATGGCTACCAAGCGCTGCAGAAAGTGCGCGCCAATCCGCGCTTGCGCAACACGCTGATCGTAGCCGTCACCGCTGACGCCAACGAAGAGCAGATGCGTCGCGCGCGCGACGCTGGCTTCGATGGCTTTTTAGGCAAGCCGATTGATCCCGACCGCTTCCCCGATCAGATCAGGCGTATATTGAGCGGCGAAGGAGTTTGGGAATACAAGTAGGCAGGGCGCCTGCCATGGCACGTCCCGCCTTGTCGCTCAGCGCCAGCTCCACACGCCGATCACGCCGTCGCCAACTCTGCGCACAGCGCCGCCCTCTCGCGCCTCGGCTATACGCACCTCAGCTGTACCACGCTCGCTCAGGAACGCGCCATACGCAATGTAACGTCCATCAGGCGACCAGAAAGTATGGCTGCGCGCGAATTGCTCGAAGAAATTCAGGAAGTAAATCATCTCGCGCGTCGGCGCGAAGCTATCGAGCGCGTACTCTGCGCCCGTCGCCACTTCGAGGATGTACCACGTCAATTCAAGCTGCCTCGACTGCTGAACGCTGCTTGCGCCATGCCCATTGCCGCTGAAGCTGGTCTGGCGCGTAGGATTCGGACGGCGCAAGCTCAGGTAGGCCAGCTTATCGCCCTGCGGCGACCAAAAATGCGCCACGACCTGCCCTTGTCCGCCCCTCGTCACAAGCGCGCCGCTCGCTGCGTCTAGCACTTGCAGCGCGCCAAAGGCCGAAGTTACCGCCACCTGCGTGCCGTCGGCGCTCCAAGCGAACGCCAGCGGCGGAGGCTGGTTGCTCAGCAACGTCTGACGCGCCTCGCCTTTCGCGATCACTAGATCGCTCAGCTCAGGATCGTCAGCGCTCTGTGTGGCAAATAGCAGGCGCTCGTCACCTGGCACAGGCGACCACATCGGCGCTCGGAAACTGCCCGAGATATCTGGCAAGGTCGCCTCGACGCGGTTGGATGCCACGTCATACAGCTCCAAGCGCCGCCCGAAGCGATGCCAGAGCATCCGCTTGCCGTCAGGCGCAAAGCTGTAATAGAACGGCGCGCCGCGCGCGACCTCAATCACTTCAAATGCGCCGTTGCGGTCGCGAATCAAGCGCACGCCGAGCAGATTCCTATCAGGCGGCGTGTAGAGCAGCGCCAAATCGCGGCAATTGCCCGCAGGACACGCCTCAGGCGACCAGTAGGCGTAGGTCAGCACTTCTTCTTGTGAAGTGTAGGCAATGCGATATGGCGCGCCCGCTTCCACAGGGTGCGCGACGAACATGCGCAGTGAGTATGGGTCAGCGCGCTCGACGCTCACGCCGAAGAACGCCAATCGTCCGTCCGTAGACCACGTCGGCATTTGGTAGATTTTAGAGCGCCCGTCGGCGTCCGTGGTGAGCGGAAAAGGATTCTTGCCGTCAGCATCGTAGATGATCACGTTGCCACTCAGATCGATGACCGCCAACATGCCGCCTGCTCTCTCTTGCGCGTCTGCCGTCAGCGGCAGCAGGAGCGCCGCCATCAGACCGATCAATAGCTTCTGAAGACGTTTGCGCATATGCCTCACTCCACTCGAAGGCGATATGCAAGATATTCGCCGCAAGTCGCGCTCGTGGCAGACGCGCTGGGCGCGCTCACGTGCGATAATGCCCGTTGATGCTGACGTAATCGTGGCTCAGGTCGCACGTCCAGAGCGTGACTTCTGCCTGACCGAGCCCCAAATCAAGCCGCACGACGATCTCGCGCTGCTGCGCATGCAGCTTGGCGCGCGCCTCGTCGTAGTTGAGCGGCGCGCCATCAGCTACCAGTTGGAAATCGTTGTACCAGAGCGCGAGCCGCGTCGGATCAAGCGGCACGCCTGCGCGCCCCGCCGCCGCCAAAATCCTGCCCCAATTCGGATCGCCGCCGTAGAACGCGGTCTTGACCAGCGCAGACGTGGCGATCGCGTTGCCGATTTGACGCGCCTCGGCAACGTTGCGCGCGCCGCTGATGTGCAGCGTGATGAACTTGGTGGCGCCTTCGCCGTCGCGCACGATTGCCTGTGCCAAGCGAGTGCATAGCGCAGTCAGAGCGGCTTGGAAAGCCGCTGCGTTCTGCTCGTCCACTTGTGCGCTGCTCAAGCCGTTCGCCATGATGAGCAGCGTATCGTTTGTGCTCATGTCGCCATCTACCACGATGCGATTGAAGGACTCATCAGCGGCTTGGCGCAGGAGGCGCTGCAACAGGTCAGGGGCGATACGCACATCAGTGGCGATCAGGCTGAGCATGGTCGCCATGTTGGGCGCGATCATGCCCGCGCCTTTGGCGATGCCGATCAGCGCGGCGTCGCCAAATTTGGCGTGCGCGAGCTTCGGTCGCGTATCCGTGGTCATGATGGCGCGCGCCGCCGCTTGCCACGCTTCAGGCGCGTCGCTGAGCTGCGCGGCGAGCTGCTGGATGCCTCGCCGCATGCGCAGCATCGGCAAGTACGCGCCGATCACCCCCGTGGACATGACTAGGACTTGCTCCTTGCGGATGCCGAGCGCTTCCGCTACCCATGCGGCGCACTGCGCAGCATCGGCGAGGCCGCGCTCGCCTGTGCAGGCGTTGGCAGAGGCAGTGTTGATCAGCACAGCGCGGATCGCGCTCGGATTGGCGGCGAGATGCGCCTGGTCGAGCAGGACAGGCGCCGCCTTGACCAGATTGGTGGTGAAGACAGCAGCTGCGGCGCAATCAGCCGCGCTGGCGAGCAGCGCCAAGTCAGGGCGAGTCGGCTTGCCGAAATGCGCGTAGAGCCCCGCGTCTATTGCGCCGATTCGGAAGCCGCGCAAAGATGGCAGGTCGCTTGCGAGGCCTTCAAAGTGCATAGATAGGCTACTCGATATCAATGCGTCTGACTTCGCTCACGTTGATATCGCGGCTGCGCTCTAGGATCGAGGTGAGGATCAATTTGGCGAAGCGGAAAAAATCTTTCATCTGGTCAATCCGCCCGACGTAATAGTTGGCGAGCGCCTGATCGGCTTGATCCATGCTCGGAATCGCCTCGCGCAAGTGCTGAATGTTGCTTTCCAGCACTTCCAGCGCTTGATTCACATCGCGCAGCTCGCGCGCGCCCAGCACATTCGTCAGAATCTTCCAAAAATCCGATTCCGCCTCGTAAAACTTGCGTCGGTCGCCGCGCACCCACACTTCGCGGACAACGCCGAGATTCTCCAGCATCCGCATGTTCATGCTGACGCTCGCTTTGGAGATGCCCAGATGCTCGACCAGATCGTCAAGGCTCATCGGCTCAGGGCTGAGCAACAGCGCGCCGTACATCTTGCCGACCACGCGATTGTAGCCGAAATAATCTGCCAGCTGCCCCAGGCCTTCCAACATGATATCGTTCACAGCTTGCAGGCTCGGATGCAACCTTCGCCCTGAACTGCCAATTGGTCGCCTTTCTGTATCGTGTCCATTTGGTGAGTTGCTCATTGATCATTCATCCTGATACACATACAACTAACGCGGCAAATGGCGGGCGCTCAGCGCTCAGGCAGCAATCCGAGATATCCGAGCAAGGCATCAATGCCGAGCAGATAGCTGCGCCAGCCGAAGCCGCAAATTTGCCCAATGCAGACCGCCGCAAGGTATGAGTGATGACGAAACGGCTCGCGCGCGTGAATGTTCGAGAGATGCACTTCAACAGCGGGCAGCGCAACGCCGCTGATGGCATCGCGCAGCGCGATTGAAGTGTGCGTGTACGCGCCGGCGTTGATGATCAGGCCGCGCGCCCAGCTGCGCGCTTCATGGATCGCCTCAATCAGCGCGCCCTCGTGATTGCTCTGCACGGCGCGCAACAAGACGCCATACCGCGCTGCATGCCGCGCGGCGCGCTCCTCGATCTCTGCAAGCGTCAACGTGCCGTAGAGCGACGGCTCGCGGCTGCCCAACAAATTCAGGTTCGGTCCGTTCAGAAGCAAGATTTGCGGCTGATCGCTCATCGCGCCCGCTCTGCTCTAAGGCACACTCTAAGATACACTCAAGATACACTCAAATTGGGCAATTTCCGCTCCGCTCAAAGCGATAGATGTGCGTGCCGCCCATGCGCCCTCGCGTATCGTAGACGCGGCAGAAGTAGCGTCCGAGCGCCTTCGCTTGCCCTTGCCACAACCATGCCCATTGGTCAGGCATGACCATCAGCCAGCGCACGTCGCGCTCGCGCATCAGCGCGAAAAGCGCTTCGGGCTGGTAGAAGAGCGGCACGATCTCAGGGCTGATCAAGCCTGCCACGTCTAGAATCGGATGAT
>JAGHYP010000153.1 GCA_017743585.1 Chloroflexota bacterium | reverse complement strand
GATCAGGAATGCGCGTCTCGCCGATCTCAGGCGGCGGATTGATGGCGAGCGCGCTTGACTCTGCGTAAAAAGCGATTTGGCTCAGCCAAGCGGGAAAGGCGTCAAAGTGCGCCGCGGCAAGCGCACGAAATTGCGCATCGTACCGCTCGATGAGCGCCGAGAGCGGCTCTGAGCGCCGCTTCGGGATGATGGAAAGGCTGGCGAGCGCGTGGACTTCTTCCGGCGGCAGCTGATTGAGGCGCTCCACCATGCTGACTTGCGCGACTGCGCTCGAATATAGCGGAATCAACGCGCCGACTGTCGCGCTGAGCACTGTGCCGCTGATCACGGTCAGCAACGAGCGCCATTGGGCGCCTAGGCGGCGCAGCGCCAAGCGACCTGCCCAGCTCAGCCAGAAGCATGCGATCACGCACAGATGCCTTTCGGGTCAGCGCGTCGCGCTGCTCAGGATTCGTCGTCCTCGTCGCTGTGCCGCACATAGCGATAGGTGATGCGCCCGCGCTTGAGGTCGTATTCGCTCAGCTCCACGCGCACGCGGTCGCCCAACAGGATGCGGATGAAATGCTTGCGCATCTTGCCCGAGAGATACGCCATGACTTCGTGTCCATTATCAAGCGCTACGCGGAACGTGGCATTGGGCAAGGTCTCGATCACTTCGCCTTCTACTTCGATCTTCGACTCAGAGCTTTTGGGCATAGCCCTCCTTTCTATAAACTTCTGTTACCGTCAGGCAAGGTGCTCTCATCCAAGCAAAGTGAGCGGGATGAGAGCAGCGCACCTCAACCTTGATTGCTTTGACGTTGCTGCCTGCGGCGGGCGCGCCGAATGGCTTTCTTTATGGCAATGCGGCGCAGCTCGCTCTTGGAAATGTGCCAACGCTTGCGGCGCACAGTGCTGAGAATGCCGCTCTTCGCCACTTGCTTGCGGAAGCGCCGAAACAATTGCTCCTGCGTCTCGTTCGGACGCAACGTGACCGTTGTCATCGACCCTTTTCACCTCCTTCCCATATGTTGCCTTAGGTACGCTGCACAGCTCGGCAAGTCTGTATACAAGACTGTAAACAAGGCGAGGGCAAGCGCGTCGCCTGCCCTGCCCTGTGCCACCTCTGTGCGCTTGCTAAAGGACGTCGCAGACTCAGCTTGCCACCTCAGCGTTTTGATCCTCCGAATAGTCTACCGCACTTGCGGCGTTTTTACCAGTGCCGGGTGGAACAACTGCTAACACTGTTCCGTGTTCTTCCGCCCAGCGCGCGCGCTCCTCGGCTGTTACATCTTTCAGGCTCAAGCCAAGCCGCTGACGATGGCTCTCGATGCTGATGATGCGCATCAGCAGCTTGTCGCCTTCGCGCAGCACTTGCGTTGGGTCGTCGGGCGGCGGGTCACTCATTTGATTGGTGTGCAGCAGCGCCTCGATGCCCGGCGCCAAGCTGACGAACGCGCCGAATTCCGCCACGCGGCTGATTGTGCCTTCCACTAGCTGGCCAACATGATACATCTCGTCAATTAGCGACCACGGGTTCGGCTGCAGACGCTTGAGCGAGAGCGCGATGCGCTTGCTCTCTTGATCAAGCCGCAAGATGTACACGTCCAGCTCCTGCCCGACCGTCAGCAGCTCGCTCGGATGCTTGACGCGATGCCACGCCAGCTCGCTAATGTGGATCAAGCCGTCGGCGCCGCCCAAATCCACAAATGCGCCGAAGTCGCGCAAGCTGCTGACCACACCGCGCCGCACCTCGCCCTCTTGCAGGCTCCCTAGAAGCGATTCTTTGTTCTGGTCGCGCTGCTCGCGTTGTGCCTCACGCTGGCTCAGCACTAGACGGCGGCGCCTGCGATTCGCCTCGATCACCTTGACGTAAATCTTCTTGTCCACCAAGCTCATCATGAACTCCTTGCGCTCGTCCTCGCTCAGGCCGCGCGGCAAGTCCGCCACGTGGCTAGCAGGGACGAAGCCGCGCAAGTTGCCAAACGGCACGATCAGGCCGCCGCGATTGGCATCCGCCACTACTGCTTCGAACACCTCGCCGCTTTGCATCAGCTCTTCGGCGCGCAGCCAATCCTCGCTCTGGCGCGCCTGCACGACCGAGGCCACAAGGTTGCCTTCTTGATCCTCAGGATTGACCACGACGATCGAAACTTCCTGCCCCACCTTGAACGTGACGCCTTGTAGCCGCTCTAGATCAGCGCGCGGCACGACTGCGTCGCGCTTCATCTTGACATCCACGATCATGCCTTGCTCATCAATGGCGACAATTGTCCCCGTCAGCAGATCGCCGCGCTCAGGCTGCCCTATAGTCTCTACGGCGCTGAACGACTCCTCGAGCAAAGCGCTGAAGTCCGTCTCCGGACTTTTCCTGATAACCGATGACTCCATGTTTCTTCAGACTCCCTGAGGGTGGTTTTGATTCGCGTCAGGCGCGCTTGCACAGCCTGCCGCCGTGCATGGGAGCATAGACTCCGCCGATCCAAATAACGCCGAGCGCGCACAAGCGTTGTGTTGAGCCTGCGATGATCCTCTCGAAGTGCTGAGGCAAACGCGTCCTAGCCCGAACCTGCTCCAGCATATCTGTTGGAAGTATGCTTGTCAAAGGGGAAAATGCGGGCGCGCCAAATGGACGTGTACTTCTCAGCGTGAGAAGTTGTTTTCACGGTAGGCTGCAGAGCATCAGACTTTTATTTTGCTTGCGCAGCGCGCCTAGCGGGTTCCTCTGATGCGCGGCGCTCGGCAAATGTGGTAGAATGTGCGAACATTAATCTATCAGGGCTGTTTCGGACGCAGCAAGCGCTTGTGGCAAGCGGCGAGCGCCTCAGCGCTGCTAGCCAAAATGAAAACTCTGCGCACTCTATCTCGCACGTCATCCGCGTGGCACGCGCGGATGCCACAAAGGAGTTGCAAACTGTGTCTGGCAAAGTCCGTGTTGCAATTGTAGGCGTTGGCAATTGTGCCTCTTCGCTGGTGCAGGGCGTGCAATACTATCGCGACGCCAAGCCGAACAGCTTGATCCCAGGCTTGATGCACGTCATCCTCGGCGATTACCACGTCCGCGATATCGAATTCTCAGCCGCCTTTGACGTGGATGCTGAGAAAGTCGGCAAAGACCTGAGCGAGGCAATTTTCAGCGGTCAGAACAACACAATCAAGTTCAGCGATGTGCCGCCGCTCGGCGTGCGCGTGGCGCGCGGACACACGCTTGACGGTCTCGGCATCTATCTCAGCAGCAAGATCAGCGAATCGCCCGAGCCGCCTGCCGATGTCGTCCGTATCCTGCGCGAGACGCAAACTGATGTTGTGGTGAACTACCTGCCTGTTGGCAGCGAACTCGCCACGCGCTTCTACGCCGAGGCGGCGCTGGAAGCAGGCTGCGCCTTCGTCAATTGCATCCCTGTCTTCATCGCGAGCGAGCCTGAGTGGCAGCAACGCTTCGCCGAGCGCGGCTTGCCGCTCATCGGCGACGACATCAAATCGCAAGTCGGCGCGACCATCGTGCATCGCCAGCTGATCAACTTGTTCCGCGAGCGCGGCGTGATCGTCGAGCGCACTAGCCAACTGAACGTCGGCGGCAACATGGATTTCTACAACATGCTGGAGCGCTCCCGCCTTGAGAGCAAGAAGATCAGCAAGACCAACGCCGTCATCAGCCAACTGCCTTACGATTTAGGCGAAGAAAACGTCTACATCGGTCCATCGGACTACGTGCCGTGGCTGACCGACCGCAAATGGGCGCACATTCGCATTGAAGGGCGCACTTTTGGCGATGTGCCGCTCACGCTGGAGCTGAAACTGGAAGTTTGGGATAGTCCCAACAGCGCAGGCGTGGTGATTGACGCCGTGCGCTGCGCTAAGCTCGGCTTGGATCGCGGCTTGCGCGGCGCGCTCGAAGCTCCTTCAGCGTACTTCATGAAATCGCCGCCTGTGCAGCATCCTGACGACGAGGCACATGCCCTGACCGAAGCGTTCATCCTCGGTGAGCCGCACGCGCAGCGCACGTTGCAAGGCTCAACCTTGCCCGAACCTTCCGCAGATTGATACAACGCCCAGAGGACGCTCAAAACGGCGTCCTCTGTCTCCCTCAGGCGCTGACCGCTTTCGCCTGCCAGTAGGCGGCGTCATAAGCGGGCATCTCGCAACGCAGTGGGCGGTCGTGGCGGTAGCCGAGCGCGTAATCCGCCTGCATCAGCTGGTGAATTTCGCTTGTGCCTTTGTAAATGACTGCGCCCTTGCTGTTGCGCAGGTAGCGCTCCACATCATACTCATCGCTGAAGCCGTACGCGCCGTGAATTTGAACCGCCTCTAGCGCCGCTTTCACGCTGTGTTCGGTAGCGAACCATTTCGCCATGCTTGTCTCGCGAGTGTTGCGTATGCCCATGTTCTTCAGCCAGCCGACGTGCAGCACCATCAGCCGCGCTGCATCGTACCATTGCTGCATGTAGGCGATCTTCTGCTTGATCAGCTGATGCTCGCCAATCGGCTTGCCGAAGGTCTTGCGCTCGCGCGCGTACTTGATGCTATCTTCCAAGCAAGCGCGAATCAGCCCCGTGGCGCCGGCCGCCACCGTGTAGCGTCCGTTATCGAGGCAGCTCATGGCGATGTAGAAGCCTTCGCCTTCCTCGCCAAGCCGATTCTCAGCAGGCACTTCCACATCCTGCATGGCGATCCAGCCGGTTGAGCCTGCTCGGACGCCGAGCTTGCCGCGAATATCGCCTGTAGTCACACCCTTCATATCGCGCTCGACGATGAACGCCGTCAAGCCGCGATGCCCTGCGCTCGGATCGGTCTTGGCAACTAGTTGTGTGCCTTGGTAGCAAGGCTGATCCACATCTTCTCGCCGTTCAGCACGTAGATATCGCCATGCCGCTTGGCGGTTGTCTGAATCGAGGCGACGTCGCTGCCCGCGCCCGATTCAGTCAAGCCGAAGGCGCCGTATTTCTCGCCGCGCGCCTGCGGCACAAGGAACTTCTGCTTCTGCGCTTCCGTCCCCCATTGCAGCAGCGCTAAGCTGTTCAAGCCCACGTGGACAGACATCACTACGCGCAGCGTGCTATCCACGCGCTCCAGTTCCTCGCAGACTAGGCCGAGCGTGATGTAATCGTACCCCTGCCCGCCGTAACGCACTGGGATGCAAATGCCCAAGAGGCCCAGCTCCGCCATGCGCGGCAGGATGGCTGGATTCATCTCCTGTTTGCGATCCCACTCTTTGATGGTCGGATAGACTTCCTTTTGAGCGAACTCGCGCACCATGCGCTGCGCCCTCAGGTGTTCTTCAGAGAGCGAAAAGTCCATTGTCGTCACTCGATTGTTCGTCACTCGCTTCGCCAAATGCTCATGAAGGCAGCGCGATTGTAGCGCACCCTGAACTACGTGAACAACCTTGAGCCGTGTGAGCAACCTCATTCACATCTCGCTCACGAGGCATGGCTGGATCGCTGGACTCTGAGAATTCAGTTCGCTCCTGAAGCGCTCAAAATTTCGCTCGAAAGTAAGCCCTAGCACGAGAAAACTTTTGCGCTCGCGTAGACTTCGCTGAAACGTCGTTACAGCGCTTGACGCTGATATCAAGGCGCGTGGCGTGCTATAATTTCGCGCAGGATAAGCGCGCTATGCCCAAAGAACGCTCGTCCGATTCGACCTGCGCCTTGTGTGGCAGGCAAGTTAGCCGCTTGAGCCGCCATCATCTGGTGCCAAAATCCGAAGGCGGCGTCGAGACCGTTGCGCTGTGCCAAGCCTGCCACGTCACGCTGCACAAATTCTTCACCAATCGCACGCTCGCTCGTCAAAAACGCACTCTCGAGGCGTTGCGGCAAGACCCAGATATTCAGCGCTATTTGGCTTGGGTGCGCAAGCAGCCCGACCGCCTGATCAGGGTCAGAACCAAGCGCGACCGCTTCTGACCCGCCTTGACGAGTCAAGCGTGGCGACTGCGTGAGGCGGCAAGCCCAAAGCGGGCTCGCCCTCTGCAGCTGTGCGCGGCGCGCTAGTGGCGCGGAACGCCTCAGGCGCAATTTCAAATCAGGTGTTCACGCGTCCGCGCCGCGCCGATCCGATATAAACGTTGCTCACTCGGCTTGCCGAGCCTGAGCGAGAGCGGTATGCTAAGTGCGAAACTTGAGGATTGTATATGGGCGGCAAATATTTTGAGGAATTGCCTGTCGGCGCGCGGTTCAAGCATCAGCTTGGGCGCACTGTGACCGAGATGGATAACATCTTGTTCTGCGCGCTGACGCTCAACACGCAGCCGTTGCACATCAACGAGGATTACGCGGCAAGCACGGAATTCGGCACGCGCATTGTGAACGGCTTGTTCACGCTCAGCTTGGTGGTCGGTCTGACCGTGCGCGATCTGACTGAAGGCACAATTGTCGCCAATCTTGGCTATGAGCGCATAGTGCATCCGCGCCCGGTCTTTCATGGCGATACGCTCTACGCCGAGAGCGAGGTGCTAGAGGCGCGCGAATCGCGCTCGCGTCCTGATTGCGGCGTGGTGCGCTTGAAGCACATCGGGCGCAACCAGCGCGGCGAAGTTGTGATCGAGCTGGAGCGCACTGCGCTCTTCTTACGCCGTCCGCAGGAGCAGCAAGCATGAGTTACAACCCGCGCCGCGCTTTGCTCTTCACGCCCGCCGACGATCTGCACAAGATCAGCAAGGCTGCCGCGCTCGGCGTAGATTGCGTCATCATGGATTTGGAAGATGCCATTGCGCCTGATCGCAAGCACGTGGCGCGCCAGATGGCTGCGCAGGCGCTCCAGACGCTCACTTTCGGACGCACTGAGCGCCTTGTGCGCTTGAACGCGCTCAACACAGCCGATTTCGAAGCCGACTTGCGCGCCGTGCTGCCAGCCTGTCTCTTATACACATCT
>JAGHYP010000152.1 GCA_017743585.1 Chloroflexota bacterium | reverse complement strand
GCTTGAACATCGGGCAGCGGCACATCACGCTCAGCACGGTCGGCTTGCCGCCGCAGATACGGCGCTTTGCCGATGAAGGCTTGCAGGTCGGCTTGGCGATCAGCCTGCACGCCGCCACTGATGCTATGCGCAGCGCGCTGCTGCCGATCAACCGCCGCTACCCGATCCGCGAGGTGCTGGAGGCGGCGCGCTACTACGTGGCGAAGACGGGTCGGCGCGTCACCTTCGAGTGGGCGCTGATTCGCGGCGAGAACGATAGCCCTGCGCAAGCCGAGAAGCTCGGCGCGCTGTTGCGCGGCATGCTATGCCACGTCAATTTGATCCCGCTCAATCCAACAGATGGCTATAGCGGCGCGCCCTCTGATCCTGAGCGCGTGGAAGCCTTCCGCGCGGTGTTGGCGCGGTATGGGGTCAGCAGCACAGTGCGCGTGCGGCGCGGCATAGATATTCAAGCGGGCTGCGGTCAGTTGAAGACCGAAGTCGTGCGCCGCGAGCGCCGCCGGCAGATGGCAGAGTGACGCATCCGCCAAAGCTGAGGATGATATGCCTTCAATCGAGGTCAACGGACAGAACGTTCACTATGAGCTGTTCGGCAGCGGCGTGCCTGCGCTGATCTTGCACGGCTGGATGGAAATTGGGCGCGATCACCTGCCGCTGGCAGAGCGCTTGGTCGCCGCGGGCTACAGTGTCATCCTGCCTGACCTGCCCGGTTACGGTCAGAGCGTGCCGCCGAAGCGCACTTATCCAACTGATTTCTACAGGCGCGACGCAGCCGTGATGGGCGAGTTTTTGAGCGCGCTCTTGGCGCTGCTGGGCGCGCGGCACGCCCATATCTTTGGCTTCAGCGATGGCGGCGAGGTCGCGCTCTTGCTGGGCGTTGAATACGCGCACTTGTGCCGCTCTGTGACGGCTTGGGGCGCCATCGGCGCTTTCGATCAATCAGCCTGCGAACATGCGCAGCGCTTCAGCCTCTCGACCGCCTGGGTGACGCCTGAGATCATCGCCAAGCATCCTGGTCAAGACGTGATCAGCTGGGTGCAGGCTTGGGTTGACGCTTTCTGCGCCATGATCGCGCAGGGCGGCGATGTGACGCTCAGCCGCGCCGATCAGATCACCGCGCCGCTCTTGCTGATGCTGGGCGAGCGCGATAATTTGAATCCGCCCGCGCTGGGGAGGCGCTTCGTGGAAAAAGCAGCAGAGCGGCGAGGCGTGTTGCGCCAATTCCGCGTCTTTCCAGAAGTTGGTCACGCCATTCACGAGCAGGCGCCTGAGGCGTTCTACAGCGCGATCTTCGACTTCCTTGCGAAAGTGGATAGTCGCTAGGGCATGTTGCATATCAGGACGGCGCGCTGCGCTGGCGGACGCACGATTTGACGCAGATCGCGGCGCAGGTCGGCACGCTGTGTGTGCTGTGTGTATGACCCCGTGACCCACGCCTTGCGCGCGGCAGGCGCGCATTTTGATGCTGTGAGCGTTACGCATTGCAGCTCGGCGTGGCGTGGATCAGCGTTGAATCGTTGAATCCTGACATGCGCGCGATATACACCCGCACATCGCAATTCGGCCGCGCCGCCGCCAAATTCGGCATTCCGCTCGCAGAAGCTGAGCAGATTCTCGGCGCGCACAGTCTCACACGCTCAGCGCTTCAAAGTCGGATCGAAGGCGTCGCGCAGTCCGTCGCCGATGATGTACAGGCACAAGACTGTGACGCTGATCATCAAGCCGGGGAAAATCACCAGATGCACGCCTTTGGTGAAGAAGGTCTGCGCATTCGAGAGCATGTTGCCCCAGCTGGCAGCTGGCGGCTTGATGCCGAAGCCGAGGAAGCTGAGCGCCGACTCGACCAAGATCAAATTGCCGATATCTAGCGCCAGCGCCACGATCACCACTGAGAGCAAGTTCGGCAGCACATGCACGAACATGATGCGGCTGACGGGCGCGCCGATGGCGCGCGCACTGACGATGTACTCGCGCGCGCGGATCGAGAGCGTCTCGCCGCGCACCAGCCGGCAAACGCCGAACCAGCCCAGAAGGCCTAGCACCAAGACCAGCACTTCCGGCCCGGGATTGAGCAACGCCACCAAGATCAGCAGGATGACCAGCGTCGGCAGGGAGCTGATCGTAGCAATCGTCAGGTTGACCACGTCGTCAATCAGCCCGCCGTAGAAGCCTGCGATGATCCCGACGGTGACGCCGATCAAGATCGAAATGATCGCAGCGGCAAAAGCGATGCTCAGCGAAACCTGCCCCGCGTAGAGCAAGCGCGCCAGATGGTCGCGCCCTAGATCGTCCGTGCCAAGCACGTGCGTGCGCGCATCCATCGCTGAGATGCCTGTGGTGAACAGGCCGCGCTCAACCACTGCGGAGCCATCTTCGCCGAATTGGATCTCAGGGATGCGCACCCGATCCAAGATGCGCACATTGACCGCGCGCGGCGCGCTGAGCGAGGTGTGAATCACGTGCAGACGCGCCGTCCCTTCGGCCAAATCGCGGCTGTTCACGCTAAACGCCTTCGCCCGCAGGGCTGCCTCGCCTTCGCCCTCCAGGCGCCCGAACAGAACGGCTGTGGTGAGCGTCTCAGGCGCGATCTCTACGTCGAGCGTCGCCAATACCTCGCCTTCGATGCTCGTGCCGCGTCGGAAGGTCAACGTATGCTTGCCGACGGGGACTTCGAGCAGGTTGCTGATGCTGTTGACGCCAACGCGCGCCGCCAGCGGGCGCTTCTGATCGTCCAAGAAGACTGAGAAGCTGGGAGTCCCAAAGCTGGCGTGCGCCACCAGCATGTTCGCCATGCCCTCTTTGGCCGTCAGCTGGCGCGCTTGCACTTCCGCGTGCGCCTCGCTGATCTCGCGCCCGCCAGCGCCGCGGTCGAGCATCACCACCACGTTCAACCCTTGCGAGCGGTAGCGATGATCGGGTAGGTAGACTAGGCGCGCCGTGCCGCCGGGCGGCAGGAATGCGTTATTCGGATCAGTGCGCGAGTAGCTGACGTTCAAAATGTTCTGCTCGATGACGGGCGCGAGGATCGCCAGCGATATCAGGATCAGCATGACCGCCATTGCAATCAAGGTCAGCGTATCGCGGCGTAGGCGGCGCAGCGCCAATTGCAAGAGCGAGAGCCCTTCGTAGTACTTCTCATCTCCTTGATCTTTCAGTTTGATGACACGTGAACGCGCTGCCATTGCTGTAAATCCTTCGATTTAAACCTTCAATTGAAGCGAATGCGCGGATCGATCAGCGCGTACAGGACATCGGAGATGATGAAGCCGAGGATCGTTGCCACTGCTGAGAAGACCGTGACCGCCATGATCATCGGATAGTCCAGCGCCGTCAACGATTGTAAGGTCAGGCGACCGATGCCGGGCCACGAGAAAATCTGCTCTGTGACAAATGCACCGCCCCAAACTCCTGCAATGGCCGGCCCGAGGAAGGTGGCGAGCGGAATCAGCGCGTTGCGTGCGCCGTGGACAAACCACACTGCCCGATCTGTCAAGCCTTTGGCGCGCGCAGTGCGAATGTAATCTTGCCCGATCACATCCAGCATCGAGGCGCGCAAGTAGCGCGAGTAGCCCGCCAAGCCGCCGCCGCCCAGCACGATCATCGGCAAGAGCAGATGGTTCAGCCGCTCGTGCAACGGCGGGCAGGTCGCCAACGTTGTCGGGCAGCGGCTGCCCATCGGCAGCAAGCCTTTGCCGTCTGGGCCTTTGATGATCACGCCGAAGAGCAAGATCAGCATCAACCCTAGCCAGAAGTTCGGCACTGCGTTGATGATGACCGCCAAGACGCGCATACTGTTATCGAACAGGCTGCCGCGCATCACCGCCGAGAGAATGCCGATCGGTACGCCCAAACACAGCGCGAAGAGCAGCGCCGCAATGCCCAGCTCGAGCGTCGCGCCCAGCCGCTCGCCGAATAGGTCTAACACGCGCCGATTCGCCACGAAAGAGTAGCCGAAGTCAAGGCGCAGAATGCCCAAGCGGTTGCCCGGCTTCGGCTCGCCGCTGTTATCGCGAATGCGCCATTCCCAGTCATCGCCGATCAGCCAGCGCAAGTACTGGAGCGGCCACGGGTCGTTCACGCCCAGCTGCTCCGCGATCCGCACCCGATCCTGCGGCGTCAAACTCGGATTCAACAGCAGGCTCGCCGTCGGGCCGCCTGGCGCCAGCGAGATGATCATGAACGAGAGCACTGTGACCAAGAAGAGCGTGGGAATCGCCTGTATGAGACGCCGTGCAATATACTTCGCCATGCTTTTGGGCAAGACCTTTTCAGCCCTAACCTAACCCGTCTTCATGATACCTTGCACAGCGCCAGAATGCCACGTCAATGTGCAGCCCTATCCCTGCCAAGGCGAGCTGAGTGACCACATTCACCCGCCGATTGGCGCTGAGAGCAACAGCCCCATGCTGGCGCCTGCCAGCGCCGTCAGCGCCATTGTGATCAGCAACTCAAGCGCGCCCTGCCTCTGAAGCCGGCACGAACATGCCGACCGCGCTGACGTCGGCGTGCTGCGGCGTGTGCCGCCCTCAAGCGCCGCTCAGGCCCAACGGCTGCGCCCTCAGCGGCTGAGATAGGCGCGCCGAGCGGCACGCGATCCATACAATTTCAACACAGAGTCTTCGAGTATTTTGAACTCAGAAGCAGTAGTAGCGCCTGTGGATATGTGGATAACTCGCCTCAAAATGGGGCGCACAAGCGTGCTAAAGCGCCATGTATGGCGCGTGCGCTGAGTCGCAAGGCCTATGTATGGCGTTTCGGCGTGACTTACAAAAGTATACTTATCAGCATTTGAGCTGTGGATAACTCAGGCGGTTATCAACACTATCAACAGAGGCTGTATGAGCGCGCCGCTTACCGAAAAAGTTATCCACATTTCAGACTGAGTTATCCACAACTTATCCACAAGTTATCCACATCGGGCGGGGCGCGCTGCGCACGCAATAGTGACGCATGGATTGGCTTGCATTGCCGATTTTGGCGATTTGGTGGTAGACTGGACCCGCACTTGGAGGATGCGGCGCGATGATATACGGCAGATTATATGTCTATTGGCCCGACGGACTCTCGGAGAGCTATCCGCTTGAGAAGCAGATCGTAACTATCGGGCGCTCGACGGGCAACGATATCACGCTCGATGCGCCTTCTGTGTCGCGCTACCACATCACTATCTCCTACGAAGATGGACAAGTCGTGCTGCGCGATAAGGATTCGGGCAACGGCACTTACGTGGATGGCGAGCGCATCAAGCCTGAAGAGCCCGTTATCCTGCGCGGCGGCGAGGAAATTCAAATCGGCGACCTACGCCTGATCTTCCTGCCCGTGCAGGACGACGTGCCGACACAGCCTGTCAGCGCGCCAGATGCTGCGCAGCGCGTCCAAGCAACAGGCGCCACTTTTCGGATCGAGCTAGAGCCGCCGCGCATACCCGTCACGCCCGGCGCGCACGTCCAGAGCGCGCTGATCGTCCACAATCTCAGCAAGGAGAGCGCGCGCTACACAGTGGAAGTGGAAGGCGTGCCGCGCGAATGGGTGCGCATTGATCGCCCCGAGCTAGAAGTGCGCTCTGAAGAGTCCGCCACGGTCACTTTGAACTTCAAGCCGTTGCGCCGCAGCGATACGCGCCCTGGCGATTACCCAATCCGCGTCACTGTGCGCCCTCAAAATGCGCCCGATCAGCCCATTAGCCTATCGTTCACGCTCACTGTGCGCGCCTATAGCGGCTTCGGCATGGCGCTGGTGCGCAGCGAAGTGGCGCTGCCCGCGCCGTTCGAGCTGTATGTGCATAACCAAGGCAACGCGCCTCTGCCGATCGCGCTCCTCGCCAAAGCGGCGAACGAGGCTTTGGAATTCGATATTCAGCCGTCGGCGGTCATGTTGGCGCCCGGCGAGCGGCAGCGCGTGCGCGGCTACATGCGCGCCAAGACGCGCAGCCTGCTCGGCAGCGCGCAGCGCGTGCCCTTCGATGTGATCGCCCAGGCACAGGATCGGTCGAAATTCCTCGCGACTGTGCCGGGCGTGGCGATTGTGAAGCCCGCCCTGAGCCGCCTGCTCAACAGGGCGCTTGTCGGGCTGCTGCTCATAGCGCTAGCCATCTTGGTCATCCTGTTAGCGCGCCCGCGCGCTGCAAACGTGATCGCCTTCACCACACAGCCGACCTCGCTGATGCGCAACGTGGAACAACAGCTCAGCTTCTCATGGCAGATCGAGAACGCGCAGGCGATCACGTTTGAAGTGATCGACTTAGGCGGCCCTGCGCCGCAAAGTTTCCCTGATCAAGCCGCCAAGACCAGCAACAGAATGTCCATCATGCCTTTCGGCGCAGTGATCGTGCGGCTTGTCGTGCGCGGCGACGACGGTCAGGTCGTGACGGCAGAGCGCCGCCTTGACGTGACCGAGCCCGCCTGCCAGCTGCGCGGCGATATCTCGAGTCCAGCTCTTCACAGCGGGCCGGGCGAAGTCTATCCGATCCTCGCCGCGCTTGACGTGGCGCAACGCGGCACGCTCTACATCCCTGATCGCCGCGATCCCAGCGCGCAATGGATACGCCTTGCCGCGCCCGAAGAACATCGCAACGCTTGGCTATCGGCATCCGCTGTGATCTGTAGCGGCTTCACGCCCGCGCAACTGCGCAGCATCGAGGCTGACCAAATCCCGCCGACTCCGACGCCCACCCTGACGCCGACGCCTACTCCGACCAACACGCCGACTCCGACCGCGACCGATACGCCGACTGCCACTTTCACAGCGACCGCGACTGCTACACACACGCCGACTGCGACCGCAACTTTCACGGCTACTCCCACCAGCACGCCGACTGCTACTTTCACAGCAACCGCGACTGCTACACACACGCCGACTGCGACCGCAACTTTCACGGCTACTCCCA
>JAGHYP010000003.1 GCA_017743585.1 Chloroflexota bacterium | reverse complement strand
GCTGGTGTAGAGTGTAGCACACTCCGCCCAACTGTCAAGAGGGAATTTTTCAGGAAGTTGCCACAAGGCTGGAATATCCAAAGCGCATATGCGTTCCTAAACCTCTGCTCTGCCTGAGCGTGCTATAATGCAGGGCATCTGAACTAGAGGTCAGGGAGTGATGATTGCCGTGTCAGCACGACCTGCTGCTCCTATTCCACTGACCATCTTGTCAGGTTTCCTTGGCGCGGGCAAGACAACATTGCTGAACCACCTGATAAACAGCGACCATGGCCTGCGAGTTGCAGTGCTGGTCAACGACTTCGGGGCGATCAACATTGATGCGCAGCTCATTGTCGGCGTGCCGACTGCAGAGCAAATCAACCTCGCCAATGGCTGCGTGTGCTGCACCATTCGCGGCGACCTGCTGCGCGCCGCCCTGCAGCTGGTCGAGCGTCTCGATCCGCCCGATTACATCGTGATCGAGCCGAGCGGCGTCTCCGATCCTGTCTCGGTCGCGCAGACTTTTCAACTGCCTGAGCTGCGCGACCGCATCCGCCTCGATGCCATCGTAGCCGTTGTAGATGCCGAGCAGTTTGAGCAGCTAGAGGGCGCGAACGCCTACATGGCTTATGAGCAACTGACCGTCGCCGATTTGATCGTGATCAACAAGATAGATTTGGTCACGCCCGAGCGCGTAGCCGCTTTGAAGCGCAAGTGGCTGTATCCAACAGCCCGCGTCATCGAGACTAGTTTCGGTCGCGTGCCAGTTGACCTGCTGCTAGACACAGGGCGCCTCGATCCTGCACGCCTCACGGCGCGCCTTGCGCATGACGTGCATGTTCACGGGCCAAGCGCACCGCCTGATCACCACCATCACGACCATAGCTTGACCTTTGCCTCGTACAGCTGGCAGTGCGACGCGCCGCTCTCGCTCAGGGCGCTCAAGAGAGCGCTCAGGCAGTTGCCGACGACGCTCTATCGCGCCAAAGGACTGCTTTATTTGGCTGACGATCCGACGCGCCGCGGCGTATTGCAAGTCGTCGGCACGCGCATCACGCTCACAATGGACGACACTTGGCAGACCGCGCAGCCGCGCACGCAGATTGTCGGCATTGGCGCGCCCGCCTCCTTCGATCCAGCCGCGCTCGACGCCCTCTGGGAAAGTTGCCGCGCCGATCGGCAGCCGATCGCCATCGCAGAGCAGATCGTGAGCGGCGCGCTGACTTGGCTGCGCGGCAAACGTTGAGCAGTCCGCGCTCTAGCGTCATTCCAAAGGCTCACGAAGCCACCTTAGAAGTATCTCGCCCTAGCCTGCCACGAGACGTACATTGAATTGGCGCTATGCCGGCGCCTGAACGCCTGACGCGCTTGATTGGTATAGCGGGCATCTCAGCGGACGCGCTGCCCTACGACGCATGAGCAGCAGATCGGCACTATGCCACGCGCCCTGATGCTCGCATGGCGCGCTGGCGCGCAAGGCTCGTCACTTTGGGCACAGACCTCGGCGCGCCTCTGCACACGATCAGCGCGCCGACTCTAGTATAGATCGCATTCGGCGCGCGCGCTGACCACAGACGCTGCCTCACTCGCCGAGCGTGTTCACGCGCTGCGGATGCGTCGCTTCGTAAGCGGCGATGCGATCCGCCATGTTCAACAAGTAGCCGAGCTGATCCACGCCATCTAGCAAGCAGCGGCGCGCGAATGGATCGATCGGAAAGGCGACAGCGCGACCATCAGGCAGCACGATGTGCTGCGCTTCGAGGTCAACCTGCACTTGTGCCTCAGGCGATTCCTGCACAAGGCTGAACAGCTGCCGATGCGTCTCAGCGTCCACTTGAATCGGCAACAAGCCGTTCTTGAGCGCGTTGTTGCGGAAAATATCGGCGAAGTAAGTGCTGATCACGGCGCGGAAGCCGAAGCCCATCAGTGCCCAGACCGCGTGTTCGCGCGAGCTGCCTACGCCGAAGTTGTGCCCTGCCAGCAAGATTTGCGCGCCTTGCGCCTGCGGCTGATTCAAGACGAAATCCGGACGCGGCGCGCCTTGCGCGTCATACCGCCAGTCGTAAAAGAGCGCCGCGCCCAATCCTTCGGCGCTTGTGGTCTTCAAAAAGCGCGCAGGGATGATCTGATCAGTATCAATGTTTTCGATAGGCAGTGCCACAAGGCGGCTGCTGAACGGTCGAATCGGCTCCATAGCGCCTAGTCCTCAACCTCTGCAGTCAAGTCAAGTTGCGAGAAAGGTTCACGGATTGGCAGTGAGAAGTTCGGCATCAAGTCGCGGCCTTCAAGCGTCAAGTCGCCGCCTTCAAACGTATCATTCGCGTCAAGAATGGGCACACGCTTTGGCACAGTGTCAAGCTGAAAGCCTGTCTCTGCCGTCAACTGCCCCAAGTTGGTGCAATCGGATGAACGGCAAGCGCGCCGCGAGCAGCGAGGCGACGATCAAACCGCGTTCAACATTCGGCGGCCGCGTTTTGTCAGAGCCGGCAAAGCGCCCAAGGTCTTGCGCGCGGTAGCGCTGAGTTGATTTGGCGATCCCTGCCACGGGCAGCGCCTCACGTCGCGAGTTACCCTTCGGCTGCAGCAAAATCGAGCGGCGCGAAAATCTCACGCACAGGGATGCTGAAGCCGGGCAGAATCGCGCCGCCGTCGAGCGTCTCGCCCTCGTCCAGAATGGTGACTTGCTTCAGCGCGGCGTAGTCATAGACCAAGCGAGTCGTCGGATAGATCGCCCAGACGCGCTGCACGCCTGCCCGAAAGTAGGCTGCGATCTTCTCGTTCAGGGCGCTGGCAGTATTGCCGGGCGAGACGATCTCGATAACCAGATCGGGCGCGAGCGCGTCATAGCCCGCGCTCAGCGGCGGCAGGCGCTCGCGGCTGATGAAGGCGAGATCGGGTGCAAGCACCGTGTCTGGATCGGAAGCGAGCTGAAAGCCTACGTCAGCCACCACTTGCCCGAGCCGATGCTCGGTCACGTGAAGCAAAAGCCGCGCACCAAAGGTCAGCAGCAGCAGGCCGTGCATGCGTTTTGTGGGCGGCATCTCGATCAGCGTCCCCCGCAGCAGCTCATAGCGCTTATCCGAATCGGCAAGGCGCTCAAGGTCCTGTGCGCGGTAGCGCTGGGTCAGTTTGGCGATCTCCGTCATGGCATCGCCTCACGTCGCTAGGCGAGCTCGAGCATCTCGCGCGGATCCGCCACACAACCCTTGATGGCGCTAGCGGCTGCTGTCAGCGGGCTGGCGAGGAAAGTCCTGCCGCCTTTGCCCTGCCGGCCCTCGAAGTTGCGATTGCTCGTGCTGACGGCGTACTCGCCCGGCTGCAGCTGATCGCCGTTCATGGCGATGCACATGCTGCAGCCTGCCTCGCGCCATTCAGCGCCAGCCGCTTTGAAAATCTCGTGCAGGCCTTCTGCCTCAGCTTGGCGCTTGACCTGCTGCGAGCCGGGCACGACCAACATGCGCACGTTCGGCGCGATTTTGCGTCCCTTCAGCAGCGCCGCCGCTGCGCGCAGGTCGCTAATGCGCGAGTTGGTGCAGCTGCCCAAGAAGACTACGTCAATCTTTTGACCGAGCAGCGGCGTGTTCGGCTGCAAGTCCATGTATTTGAGCGCCTTGATCAGCGCCTCGCGCTGGCTTGGATCGGCGATCGAGTCAGGATCGGGAATCCTGCCCGAGATCGGCATTCCCATGCCGGGATTTGTGCCATAGGTGATCATTGGCTCAAGCGTGCTTGCGTCAATGGAGACCTCGGCGTCATACACAGCGCCTTCGTCGGTCGGCAAGGTGCGCCAATCGTCGAGGGCGCGCTGCCACGCCTCGCCTTTCGGCGCGAACGGACGCCCTTCAAGGTAGGCGAAGGTCGTCTCATCGGGCGCGATCATGCCCGCGCGCGCGCCGCCTTCGATGCTCATGTTGCAAATCGTCATCCGCTCTTCCATCGATAGGGCGCGGATGGCAGAGCCGCAATACTCAAAGACGTAACCTGTGCCGCCTCCAACGCCGATCTTAGCGATCAGAGCGAGGATAATATCTTTGGCAGTGACTCCGGGCTTGAGCGCACCTTCCACGCGCACAGCCATTGTCTTCGGCTTGCTCTGGAGCAAGCACTGCGTCGCCAGCACGTGCGCCACTTCGCTAGTGCCGATGCCAAAGGCGAGCGCGCCGAAAGCGCCGTGCGTGCTGGTATGGCTATCGCCGCAGACAATGGTCATGCCGGGCTGAGTCAAGCCGAGCTCTGGTCCGATTACATGGACGATGCCTTGATAGGGGCTGCCGAGCGCGTAGAGCGGAATGCCGAACTCAGCGCAGTTGCGCCTCATCTGCTCGATCTGAGCAGCGGCTTGCGCGTCGAGAATAGTGAGGTCTAGCGGTGTAGTCGGTGTGCTATGATCCATCGTGCCGAGCGTGCAATCGGGGCGGCGCACTTTCAAGCCGCGCTCGCGCAGGGTGGCGAACGCCTGCGGCGAGGTCACCTCATGCACAAGGTGCAGGTCAATGTAGAGCACAGCGGGCGTCTCGTCGGTTTGCGGCGCGACCAAATGGCGCTCCCAGACTTTCTCGAACAAGGTGCGTGGCCGAGACATCTCGCATCCTACCTTCACAGCCTCTGTGGCAGTATAGGAAGCTAAGCATAGCCGATTTTTGGCAGGTTGGCTAGAGAAAAGCGCATGAGGGCAAGGGAGCAGGCACGGCTTGGCAAGCTGAGCAAAGCGTGTTAGTGTAGAGCCGCTCCGAACGCCGTGAGAGGGCTGGAAATTGGTCACAGTTCGGCTTGCCACGCTACAAGATACAGCCGCGATCTGCGCCATTCACTGCTCGGACGTGCCACAGTGGACGCGCTTGACAGCTGACGGCCAGTTGGTGGCGACCGACTACGACTCGCTCAGCTTGTACGAGCGTTGGCAGCACGGCGGCGCTTGGCTCAGCATTGAGACGTGCGCTGTTCACTTGAATCGGCTATTGGCAGGCTCGGGCTTTCCGCTGGTCGCCTGTGTAGATGGACAAGTGGTGGCAGAGGCAGAGGTCTACGAGAGCTTTGAGCCGCCGCCATTCGGGCACAACCTTGAGATCGGAGTGATCATCACGCATGCCGATCATCGGCGGCGCGGCTACGGCAAGGCGCTCATCGAGTATATCTTGCAAATGGCGCGCATGATGCGCTGCGAGCGCCTGTGCGTCTCGGACGCAGCCGCGCAAGGGTTTTATGAAAAGCTGGGCTTTCGGCACACGCTGAGCGGCTATGGCGTGCGCTTCCCAACTGAAGCGGGTCGGATTCTCTACCAAGCCGTTGAGCTAACGCAGCGCGATCCGAAGCAGGTGAAAGGCTGGTACATGCCGTTTGGCAGATATCGCGGCAGCCGCCAAGAATGGGATAAACTTTTCCCGCAAGATTGGGCAGCCGGCATCCCTGAACTGTTGAACCGAGCGACCGTTCATCTGCAAATGACGCTCAGCGGCGGTCAGCGCCTGATCGCCTTCCTCAGCGAGCCCGAGCAGAGCGACGCCTTAGAAGGCGAGATGCATCTCGCCTGCTGGACAGAGCGCCCGCCAACGCCGATCTTGGTGGCTGCATTGCGCGATTGGGCGCATCGGCAAGGCATTTCGTCGCTGCTCACCTACATTTGGGAAACAGACGCCCATCTCTTGCCGAGCGCCGCGACGCCAACTGATCACGTCCAGACTTTCTACGAGTATCGCCTGCAGTGATGCCTGCCCCTGAGGCTTCTGAGTCGGCCTCGCCGCCTGAGCAGCCGCCGTGGATGAAGGCGATTTTGCCGCCCTATGCCGGGCCGGGCGCCGAGTCAGCAACGGCTGAGCCTGCGGCGAGCGTTCCGCCGAGCCGCTCGAAGGAAGCGCTCGATGAATCGCGAAATGAGTCATCGGATGAAGCGCCTGGCGAGGCGTCCGAAGCGCTGTCAGAGGATTTCGAAGAGACGGAGCGTCTGTTGACGCTCGATCCGCTCTTCATATACGGCATCGCGCTTGTGGTGACCGTTTTTGGGCTGGGCAGCATGCCGCTTGAGACTCGCTTGACGATAGTTTGGACAGCGCTGAGCGCGCTCGGCTTCTTGGCGATTCTGGTGGATGAAATCGAGATTGTGCGTCCAAGCGTGCGCGATATCGCCATCGGCGCAGGGTACGCAACATTGGTTGGCGCGCCGATCTTCGTGATCGGCAGCGCGCAGTTGAAGCGCATCGCCGGCGAGCTATTCAGCGGCATGAGCGCCACAAGCGTCTTCCTGCTCCTGATCTTCGCCATGCCTGCCGCTGAGACGCTCTTCTTTCGCGGCGCATTTCTAGCAGCGCGCGGCCTGATGCTGAGCGCTCTGGCAGGCGGCGTGTGGTCATGTTTGCTGCTGCTGGCAGGGCTGAATGTGATTGCCTACCCGTTCGTGGCGCTCGTGATCAGTCTGGCGCTCGTCGCCTTGAATTTTCTGTACAGCTATTTGGCCGCCGTTTACAACTTGTTCAGCGCTTGGACGTGCCAGATCATCATGAACGCGCTCTTGCTGTGGCTGCCTAGCCTGCTGTAGCTCATGAGTTGGCACGCACTATTTCGACCAAGAACCAGCCTATCATCAGAAAGATGAGCGCGCTGCCTTGTCCCATGACCAGCGCCGTGACGCCTAAGCCAGTGACCAGAAGCACAGTGAAAATGCCGACGAGCGCGCGTTCCACAGTGACGCCTTTGTCGCTCGATTGACGGACGACCTCTGTGAGGAACCATGCCAGCATGACCGAGATGAGCGCCGCGCTCTGGTTCGTCACAAGGGCAGCCGCGCCTAAGCCTATCAGGCTCGCCATGCTAACAATTTGCAGAAGCGTCGAGGCGAACGCGTTGTGTCGGCGCTCGGCAGATTTCGCCTTTTTGCGTTTTGCCTGCACCAGCGCAGGTAGGCCGGCAACATCAGCGGCTTGCTCTTCCAGAGAGTAGCCGCATTTGTGGCAGAAGCGCGCCTGGCTTGGATTGAGCGCGCCGCATTGTGTGCAGTAGAGCGGCTCGCCTGCTTCGTGCTCGATCAGCTCAGGCAGCTCGCCGTCATCGCTGAGCTGGACACGCCATTTTCGGTCAGACATGCGGATCGGTCTCCATGGCTTTTGTATCTGCACTCACTATACGCTTTCAGGAAAGGCAGGTAGCGCTATGGTGAACTGAGGGATTGGCGCTTGAGTTCGCTGGCCTTCTCGGCGCGCATGTCAGGCGCGCTCCCAAGCGATTGCTAGGCGATGTGGCAGGTGCGCAATCAATCGTTCAAGAGCGCAGTCAATCGTTCAAGACGTCTTGGCAGGGGGCGCTTGCCATAGTCATCAGCGCTCACTTTCTCTGCCGATGATCAGTGGCGCAGGCACAACCTCAGCGCTCGCCTCGCCGACCTGCAAGCGCGTGCCGAGCGCGGCAAACGCAGGCTTGACAAAGCCGAGTCCGAACGCGGCGACGCCCGCCAGCGGCATGGGCGGCTCGGCAATGCTCGTCAACACGCCGACCGTCTCATCAGCCGCTCGGATCGGCGTGCCGAGCGGCACAAGCACGCTGAGCTGCAATTTCACCAACGTCTTGGCGAGCTTGCCGCGGCTCTCCATGCGCGCAATGATCTCTTGACCGATGTAGCACCCTTTGGTGAAGCTGACCGAGTCCCACAAGCCTGCCTCGAGCGGAATGTACTCTTCAGTCAGCTCATGACGAGCGGCAGGCAAGCCTGCTGCCACGCGCAGCCGCTCGTAGGTCGTCGCATCGGCAGCCTGCGCCTGATTCTCAGCGAGCCACATCGCGCGCAGCTGTTCTAGCTGGGCAGGCGGCGCCACGATCAGGAACCCTTCGCCCGAGAGCGGAAACGTGCGCGCCACCAATAGCTGACGCGCTGGGTCTTCGAGGAAGTGATGCATCGCCAGAGCGGACGCGCCGCTGATTGCTTGCTCGGCGAGCGCCCCCGCATTGATGCCATGCAGCTCAAGCTGACCAAGCGCCGCGCTCTGATCTTCAATCTGAAAGCGATCTTGCCAGAAGATGTGCTGCCGCAGCCAGCGCAGCACAACTTCGGGATAGTTGGCGATCATCAAGGCTGTCTCGCCGCGGTGATAGACCAAGACTCGGTCAATGATGCGCGCCGTCGCCGTTGTGAGGACGGTGCTGCAGCCCTCGCCAACTCGCAGACGCTTCAGATCGTTCGTGGACATGCGATGCGGCAGATCAAGCCGATCGCGGTCGCCCAAGACCAAGCGCGCTTGCGCCTTGCTGCGGTCGAAGAGGAACGTCGGCAGAGTGTCCATCAGCATCACAATCCTTGCTCAGCGCGCCATTGCCGAATTTGCTCGGCGTGTTCGTCTTCATGCCAATAAGCGCACTCGGCGATCAAATACACCAGCGACTCGCCCTCAAGCCAACGAAACTTGCGCGTATCAGTCAGCGTGCGCTCGTCGAGCGCTTCCACGGCGCGCAACAGATGCTTGTGAACGCCGTGAAAATCTTCCAAGACTAGCTGGAGCGGACGCGGCGCGTTGATCTGATATTGCTCAGCGTTGAAGGCGTCAATGTCATCGATCTGCACGATGCGCGGCACAAGCGAAGGGCGATCCAAGCGCGAGAGCGCCGTCACCAGCTCGGATTCCCACACAGTCAAGTGAGCTAGGACGTCTTTCACCGACCAAAAGCCGACTACGCCAGGGCGCAGCATGTCGTTCGGCGATAGCCCTTCGATAGCTGCCAATAGGTTGGCGCGCGCGCGGCGCAATTCCTCTAGCACGGCCTGTTTTTGAGAGCCTCTTCCCACGGATCGCCCCTCAGCTGATATCGGTCGCCTCGCCGCGTCCGTAGCGCGCCTCAAGGCGTGCGCGTAGCGCGGCGTGCTGCGGCAGCGCAAGTGTTGGGTCTTCCTCGTAGAGCGTGCGCGCCTCAAGCTGCGCTTCGGCGACCAGTTTGGGATCGATCGCAGCGCTCATCAGCAAATTTCTGCCGCTCTGGCGCGTGCCGAGCAGCTCGCCTGCGCCGCGCAATTGCCAATCCAACTCCGCCAGCTTGAAGCCGTCGGTCGTCGTCTCCATTGCCCGAAGGCGTGCGTTATCGGCGTCATCGTCATCGGGCAGCAGAAGACAGTAGGATTTATGCGCGCCGCGCCCGACTCGTCCACGAAATTGGTGGAGCTGTGCCAAGCCGAACCGATTCGCGCCTTCGATCAGGATGACCGTGGCATTCGGCACATCCACGCCGACCTCGACGACGGCGGTCGTCACCAAGATATCCAGCTCGCCCTTGCTGAAAGCGCTCATCACTGCCTCCTTCTGCCTGGCCGAGAGCTTGCCGTGCAACAGACCCAGGCGCCGCTGCGGGAAGATTTCGCTCTGCAAGCGCTCGTACTCGGCGAGGGCTGCTTTCATCTCGGCGTTCGGCTGCTCGGCGTCCGACTCGACCAGCGGACAGATGATGAACGCCTGCCTGCCCAGCTGAATCTGGCGATCGATGAAGCGATAGAGCGCTTTGCGGTCGCGGCGGCTGAGGACGCGCGTCTCAACTGGCGCGCGATTAGGCGGCAGCTCGTCCAGCACGCTGAGATCGAGATCGGCGAAGAGCGTCAGCGCCAGCGTGCGCGGGATCGGCGTTGCCGTCATGATCAGCACGTGCGGGTTGGTGCCCTTGCCGCGCAGCGCGCCGCGCTGCTCCACGCCGAAGCGATGTTGCTCGTCAATGACCGCTATGCCCAGCCGCCCGAAGTGCACTGACTCGCTCAGCAGCGCATGCGTGCCGATCACAAGGCATTGCGTGCCTTCGGCGAGCGCCGTCAAAATCTCAGCGCGGCGAGCAGGCGTTGTATTGCCTGTCAGCAAATAGACGGGATAGCTCGCTAGCGCCTGAAACGCGCCGAATAGATTCGATAAGTTCTTGTGATGCTGCTCAGCCAAGATGCTCGTCGGCGCCATCAGCGCGGCTTGCGCGCCGTTCAGCAAGGCGATTGCCATGCTCAGCGCCGCGACCACGGTCTTGCCCGAGCCGACGTCGCCCTGCAATAAGCGATTCATCGGCACGTCGCGCGCCAAATCGCGCCTGATCTCGTCTAACACGCGCCGCTGTGCATTGGTGAGCGTGTAAGGCAGGCTATCGATCAGCGCAGCGAACATCTCATCGGTCACAGCGAGCGGCTCAGCAGGTTTCGCCTGCCAACTAAGCCGATTGCGCAGCACGCCAAGCTGCAGCAAGAGCAGATCGTCAAAGGCGAGCCGCCGCTTGGCTTCGCGCAGCGCCTCTGCTGAGTCGGGAAAGTGCAGCTGCTTGATCGCCCAGCCCAGATCGGCGAGGCCGACGCGCTCCAAGATCGGCTCGGGCATGTAGTCGGGCAGCTCAAGCGCATAGCGCTCCACCACCTTTTGGCTCAGCCTGCGCATCGTCCCTTGTGAGAGGTCCTTGGTGAGCGGATAGACAGGCACGATAGCGCGCGTGTTCAGCGCCTCGCGCTCAAGCGGCTCCCACTCAGGATTGGTCATCGTCAGGCGCTGCTGATACAGCGTCACCTTGCCGCTGAAGACGACCAACATGCCGCGCTCGAAGCGCTTCTCGAGGTAGGCTTGATTGAAGAAAGTGGCAGTCAGCGCGCCTGTGCCGTCGTGAATGGTGACGTTCAGCACCTCAGCGCCTGGCTTGGCACGATTGACTTTCACCTCGCGCACCATGCCGGCGACTGTCACTACAAGGTTCGGGCGCAAGCGGTTGATTGGCAACATGGTCGAGAAGTCATCGTAGCGGCGCGGGAAGCACCATAGCCAATCTTCGAGCGTGTGAATGCCGAGCGCGGCGAGCTTTTTGGCGATTTTCTCGCCGACGCCGCTCAGAGCGGTCACGGGCTGCTGCAGCTCGCGCCAAATAGCCGACTCGCCAGCAGACGCGGCGCGGCGACGGCGCATCGGCACAGCCGCAGCAGTCGGTTGTGCGCTGACGATAGGTGCGCTGCCGAAGGCGCTCTCGCCGCTAGGCGAGTCCAGATCAAGCGGCGCGGGCGCGCGTTGTGCTGCTTCGGGCAATTGCTCGTCCATATGCATCTGCACGCCGCCAGAGGGAGCTTCCGTTGCGGCTTGCGCGGCGCTCGGCGGCATCGGCGCGCGCGGCACACGCCCTGTGATGCGCCCGATCATGTACTTGATGGCGGCAGGTCGCTCTTCAGGCGCAGTCTGTTGGCTGTACTGATGCATCAGCTGCACTAGCTCATCAATCAGCAAGTGATGCTCGGGCTTTTTCGCCCGCGCGCGCGCTTCGGCTTCCCACTGCTTGGCAAAAGCGCTCAAGCCTTTGTAGACGGCACGATCCTTGTAGCCTGATTCGCTCTCCAATTTCAGGACTTTGTAGAGCTTTTCGAGCGCTGAAGGCATAGAATACCGTCTTTCTGCACGAGCGATGCTTCATTCGCGCGGCGCGCTCAGGATCGCCGCGCCGACTGAGCCAGGCCCGAAGTGGACGCCGATGGCAGCCGCCACGTTCAGGATCAGCGTGCGCTCAGCGTCGCTTGGCGCGATATCTGCCAGCAAAGCGCGCATTTGCTCGGCTAGATCGGGCGCGTTCGTGTGCAAGATGGCGAGACCCTCTAGGGGGGCGCGTCGCCGAATCACTTCAGCAATGCTCTCCATTGCTTTCTTGACCGTGCGCGCGCGCTGTTTGGAATCAACCACGCCGTCTTTGACCGTGATGATTGGCTTGATCTGCAGCAGCGTGCCGACGCTTGAGACAATCCAGTTGACTCTGCCGCCACGCCGCAGGTAGTCCAGCGAGCCGGGAACTGCCCAGACCTCAGCGCGCGCTCGCGCCGCAGCGACTGCGTCAAGGATGCCGTTCAGGTTGGCGCCGCGCTCGCGCGCCTCGCAGGCCGCCACGATCTGCCAGCCTGCCGCCATGCTCAGCGTGCCTGTATCGTAGACCGTGATGCGCTCGGCGGAGACTTGCCGCGCGGCAAGGCGCACGGCGTTGTAGGTGCTGCTCACTGCGGACGAGATGGTGAAGGCGATCACGTGATTGGCCTCGCTCAGCGCTTGGCTCAGCACATCCGCTGCGACGCCCGCCGAAGGCGCAGACGTGGTCGGCGGCACTTTGGACTCCGCCAAGCGACGGTAGAACTCATCATGCGTCAGCGAGACGCCGTCATCCGGGAAGCTCTCGTCGCCAAAATTGACGAAGACAGGAATGAGTGAGATATTCCAGCGCGCGCGCCATGCAGCAGGCAGGTCGATGGCGCTATCGCAAACGAATTTAATGCGATGTGCTGTGCTCACTCTCTTTCCTCATCTTGTAGGAATGCTGACGGCTCTCCGGGCTGAGCACCGCTTCGCAGAGCGCGAGCAGTGCGCCATGCCGACTCAATTCGGCTAGAAAGTCTGCAGGATTGAGATCAACGCTTTCTTGATAGCGATTGCCGCGCCAACGGATGCGCAACGGCACAACGCTGAATATCATAGCGCGCTATGTAATGAAGGATCGCCAAATTGTGCGTTGCTACCTGTTACAACCTTGAGCTCACTTGACACAAGCAGGGCTAACAATTTGCTCTCGTTCAGCAGACGCAGAAAGCTACCATGCGCCTGAGTCCAGGCCTGCACTCGCTCCTGCAGGTGCTTTGAATGTAGCGCAGAGCGCCGTGATCGCACAAGAGCCTCCCTCCTAGGAGCGTCGAGCCGAAACAACTGCACGACTGCCAGCGCCGGAAGCTGGCACGCTACTGAGCTATTGGATCGGCTCTTCAGACACAGCTCGAGCCTATCGTGCAAGCAGCGAGTAGGCAGTTGCAGGCTCTCACTGAGCAGGGTGAAGGTGCCGGGAGCGCCCATTCGCTGATCCCGCAAGCGATGCAAGCCGGTCCTGAGCGTGTATACTTAGCGCAACGGCAGCGCCTTAGACGAACGACCGTGACGGAACGTCTGTTCGACGAGAAAACTCTACGCCAGCTCGATCAGCTCCTCTTGATCGCGCATCGCGTGCGCGCGGGCGTCATGAAAGGCGAGCGCCGTTCTGTTCGGCGCGGCACCAGCCTTGAGTTCGCCGATTATCGCAACTACACGCGCGGTGATGACTTGCGCCGCGTGGATTGGAACATCTTTGCGCGCTTGGAGCGCCCTTTCGTCAAGCTCTTCGAGGAAGAGGAAGATTTAGCAGTGCATGTGCTGCTGGATGCCTCTGCCAGCATGGATTTTCCGCGCGAAGGGGGAGGCGATCCGAAGCATCACAAGTTCCGTTTTGCGCAGCGCGTGGGCGCAGCGCTCGCTTATATCGCCTTGGCGGGCGGCGACAATGTGGCGGTCACGGCGTTGTATGGCGCGGGCTTGAACGTGACGTGGGGGCCGCATCGCGGGCGCGGGCGCTCGCTAGCGCTTTTAGAGTACATCAGCGCTTTGAAGCCTGCTGGCAACCTCGATCTGAGCGGCGCGCTGCGCGACTACGCCATGCGCCATCCTCGCCCGGGCTTGTGTCTGCTCATCAGCGACCTGCTGGCGCCGAATGGCTGGCAAGACGGCATCGCGGCGTTGCAAGGCGCCGGTCATGAGGTCGTGATCATCCACTTGCTCTCGCCTGAGGAGATCGAGCCGCCTCTGGCGGGCGATCTGCGGCTTGTGGACGTAGAGAGCGGCGCCACAGCCGACGTGACGATTGACGCTGCCATGCGCGATCTCTACCTGCGCCGTCTCTTGGCTTGGCGCGATGAGATCGCTGCCTATGCGCGCAAGCGCGGCACTCATTACGCCGCAGTCGAGACCAGCGCCAACTGGGCGACGCTGATCATGTCTGAGCTGCAGCGCTTGGGAGTGATCCGATGAGGCGCTCGGCTGCGCAGCGCGCCGTGTTCAGCTACGCAGTCATCTTATTCGCCGCCTTCGCGTTACGCTTGTGGAATCTGGGCGCGCAAAGCCTGTGGCACGATGAGGGCTGGTCGCTTTATCCTGCCTACACGCTGCTCGGTCACATGGGCATTCGCGGCATGGACGTGAACGCGCCGCCGCTCTTCAACATCAGCATCGGGCTGTGGCTGCGCGCAGCGGGCGACGCAATCTGGACAGTGCGCTTCTGGTCGCTGCTGACGGGCGTGATCGGCGTGGCGGTGGGCATCGGCTTGGCGCGGCGCTGGTTTGGCGATTGGGCAGGCGCGTTGGCGGGCATTTTTCTCGGCTTCTCGCCGATCTTGTGGGTCTTCTCGCAAGAGATACGCGCTTACATCCCGATGCCGCTCTACACTATGCTGCTGATCGGTTTGGCAGCGCAATTCTTGAGTCCGCGCCATGCGCGCGTGCCGCGCTCGACGTGGCTGTGGCTGTTCGGCGTGACTTTAGCGGCGCTCTGGTCGCATAATCTGAGCGTCCCCCTCGTGGCATGGCTGAACGTGGCCGTGATCGGCGGTCTGGTGCTGCGGCGCGCTTGGCTCAGGTTGCGCGGCTGGCTGCTGATGCAAGGCGTCTTGTTCATCCTGTACCTGCCGTGGCTGCTCACGCAACGTCCGACCGGCACGCCGCTAAACACACCGCCTTCGCTCGCGCCTGAGCTGCTATGGCAAATTTGGCAGTCATATTTCACAGGCACCAAAGCGTTGCTGGGCGCCGACGCGGCGCTGATGACACTGTGCGCGCTTTTCGGCGCCTTGACAGTCATCGGCGCGGCGCGCGCACTGTGGCAATGGCGCACAGTCCAAGTCTGGACGCTGCTCTCAGCCGCCTTGCTGCTGCCACTTTTCCAATTGCTGATCGTCCTCGCGGCGCACATAGATTTTCATCCGCGCTACTTTCTGCTGAGCGCTCCGCCGACCTTGATTTTGCTGGCAGCAGGTCTGGCGGCGCCGCCGCGAGGCTTGCCTGCGCTGAGCGCGCGCCTTGCCGCAGCCTCGCTCGCCGTTGCGATCATGGCGCGCGTGGCGTGGCTGACCTACAGCGCGCCGATCTACCAGCACGATGACTTTCAAGGCATGGCGCGCTACTACGCGACGCGCTCTGAGCGCGATGCAATTGTGATTCCTTACGGCTGGGAGCCGAGTCTCGACTATTATCAAGAGAAACTCGACATTCGCGCATCGTTTGTGGAAGTGCCGATCCATAGCGACGCAGAGCGCATCCGCGCGCAACTGGCTGCTGCGCTCGAGGGCAAAGAGAGCGCCGAGCTATTCACGTGGTATCAGTTGCCCGCTGATATGCGCGGCGCGTTCCCGTGCCTACTGAGCGCAGTTGGCAGACACGAGAGCGCATTGACCCTGAGCGGCGTGCGCACTGATCGCTACCGAATCACAGGCGATGTGCGCTCGCTCGCCGCGCCGCATTTGCCAAATGACTCAGGCGTGATGTTCAGCTTGCCTGACGATCTTCAGCTGCACGTGCGACGGCGCGCGTTCCTGCACAGCGACGGCGCGCAGGCGGGCTGCTTGATCTTAGATTTCTCCCTGAATGGCGCACCGCTCAAGCACGACTGGCGGCTCGCAGCTCGCCTGATGCGCATTGATGGAACGCTGCACGCTGCGCTCGACTCCGATCTGCGCGACGATCAGCAGCGCACTGCGCTCGCTCAGCGCGACCGAGCCGGCTTTGAAGCGACCGCCTTTCTCGCCTTGCCAATGCCGCCTGACTCTGAGCCGCTGCTGCTGAGCGCATGGCTCTACACTGGTCAAAAGCGCTCGGCAGCGCAGCTGCTCGGCGTATTGCGTCGCGAAAACCACACGATGCGCTTCACGCCTGACCTCGACAGCCTGCCTGCGCTCGATTCAGCGCCGCAACTGCCGCTCAGCGTGAACGCGCCGCCTTTTCGCGCCGAAGTCGCGCGCGGCGAATGGCGCGAGATTGCCAAATTGGTCGCCGCTGCGCTGCCTGAGGCGCTCTCTGCCGAGCGAGACCAGAAAATCGCGCTCTTGTGGCAAGCGCAAGGGCGCAATCCGAT
Source organism: Chloroflexota bacterium (assembly GCA_017743585.1). GTDB lineage: Bacteria > Chloroflexota > Anaerolineae > Aggregatilineales > UBA2796 > CP2-2F. The sequence continues at coordinate 15,507 of JAGHYP010000003.1, read as the reverse complement.
CAGCTACATCGCCTTCGTGCATTTGGTCGCAGCAGATGGCAAATTGATAGCGCAGAGCGACTCCGAGCCTGCGCACGGCGCGCGCCCGACCAGCAGTTGGCGGGCAGGCGAGCATATCCTCGATCAGCATCGGCTGCAATGGCATGACCGCGCCTACCGCGGCAAGGCGAGCGTTTACGTCGGCTTGTACGATCTGCAGACGGGCGCGCGCCTGCGCCTGACAGATGGGAGCGATAAGCTCAAGCTGCCGCGCGAGGTGATCGTTGAGTAGTGCAGGAAAGTGACGAGCCGTGTTTTTTCTTGCGCCGTTCGCTCTAGCGCTCAGCCTATTGGCTGTGCCGATCATCTTGCTGTACATGCTGCGGCTACGCCGCCGCGAAGTGCAAGTCAGCAGCACATTGTTGTGGCGGCAATTGTTGCAAGATCGCGAAGCAAACGCGCCATGGCAGCGCCTGCGCCGCAACTTGCTGCTCTTCCTGCAATTGCTGACCCTCGCCGCTTTGGTGTTGGCGCTGGCGCGTCCGTACACTGAAGTGCCGACTCTGATCAGGGGGCGCGTCGCGCTGCTCCTAGACGCCTCTGCCAGCATGAACGCGACCGACGTGCAACCTAGTCGCTTCGAAGCGGCGCGCCGCTTCGCCCTCGAGCTGATCGAGACGCTGAGCGCCGATGACGAGGTGGTGATCATCCGCGTGGCGGAAAGGGCTGAAGTCCTCGTCAATTACACGAGCGATAGCGCGCAGCTACGAGCTGCGCTGGAGCGCGCGCAGCCTGGCAGAGGCGTTGCGGATTGGGACGCTGCGTTGACGCTGGCTGCAGCAGGCGCGCAAGGCGCGGAAAAATTCACGATCCTGCTCTTGAGCGACGGCGGCCTGCCGCAGCACCTCAATCTAGAGCTGTATGGCGAAGTGCGGCACGTGCCGTTCGGCGTTGATGGGCAGAATGTGGCGATCAGCGCGCTCGCCACAGCGCGCAATCCTGTGCGCGGCGCGCAAATTTACGCGCGCCTGACCAATCACGGCGATCAGCCTGCTGAGGTCATCTTCAGCCTGAGCTTGGACGGCGCGCTGCACAGCGCTGCGCCTTATCGCGTCGCCGAAAACGGCGCGGCGGATATCATCATTGACAACTTGCCCGCTGAATTTCGGCGCGTTCAAGCGCAACTGACGCGCTCGGCGAGCAGCGCCTTGCCCGATCATCTGAGCATAGATGACACTGCTTATGCCGTCTACACGCCGATTCGCGCTGAGCGCGCGCTCCTGATGAGCAAAGGCAATCTGTTTTTGGAGCGCGGCCTCGCTGCGTTGAACGCCTGGCAGGTCTATCGCGGCGACCCTGAGCGCGGCTTGCCGACAGAGCGCTTCGATCTGTACATCTTCGACGGCTGGCTGCCGCCCACCCTGCCCAACGCCAATATCCTGATTGTGAATCCGCCGCCTGAGCCGCCGCCTGACGATCTGTACGCCATTGGCGAGCTCAGCACTCAGACGAAAGTGCTGCGCGTGCGCCCTGACGATCCGCGCACGCGCTACCTGAACTTCAACGACGTGAATGTGCGCGCCTTTCGCAAGATTCGCGCCGAATGGGCGGATGCATTGGTCGAGGCAGTCGGCGGCGCGCTGATCTTGGCGGGCGAGTTCGCAGGACGGCGCATCGCGATCTTGCCTTTCAACCTGCTCGACTCGGACTTGCCGCTCAAGATCGCCTACCCAATCTTGCTGGCGAATTTGACGGCATGGTATCAGGCGCCGCGCGCGCTCAGCCTCGAAGGCAGCGCTCGGATCGGTCAGGCAGTCGCGATTCAGCCGCCGCCCGAAGCTGACCTTGTGCGCGTGGCAGCGCCTGACGGCGCGACGACGACTTTCCGCGTCGGCCGGCCGCCCCTGATCTACGCAGAGACCAAACAGACTGGCATTTACAGCGTGGATATGTACAAAGGCGCGGAATTGATCCAACAAGAGTTCTTCGCCGTCAATCTGTTCAGCGAGGGCGAGAGCGATATTGCGCCGCGCGCTGTGCAGCTGGGCAGCAGCGCCGAGGCAACAACGGCACAGAGGCCTCAGGAAGTTGGGCAGCGCGAGTTCTGGTCGCTCTTCGCTCTGATCGGCTTGGCGATCCTCGCCTTTGAGTGGTTCATCTACCATCGGCGGCTTGGTGTGCCGCGCCTGCGCGGCGCCGCGCTCAGCCGATTCAGTCGTGTAGGGCGTCGCGCGCAAAGGATGCCATGAAGCTGCGCATCTTAATCGGTCTGGCGTGCCTTGCGATTGCGGGCGCCACAGCTGCTTTCATCGCGCGCTACGGCGTGAATGTGCCGCACTGGGATGAATGGCAGGCGAGCGCGCCCATCGCCCTGAAGACGGTCGAAGGGACGCTTAGCCTCGCCGATCTGCTCAAGCCGCACGATCAGCCGCGCATTTTCTTCACGCACTTGACCACAGCTTTGGTCACGTTGCTGGCAGCGTGGGACGTGCGGGTCGAAATGTGGGTCAGTTTTGCGCTGGCGGCCTTGAGCTTCGGCGTGCTTTTGGCGATACAACGCCGCGTTCATGCGGCGAGCGCGCTATGGCTTGCCGTGCCGTTTGCTTTGCTCATCTTCGCCGTGCGGCAGCGCCAGAATTGGCTGATGGGCTTCCAGACGGCGTGGTTTTTCTGGCTATTTTTCACGGTTTTGGCGCTCTGGCTGCTGGTGCGGCTGCCTATCGGCGCGCGCAGCCTTGTGCTGATCATCGCGTGCGCAATTGGGGCCAGCTATGCGTATCTGAGCGGCTTGGCGCTCGCCTTCGCGATGCTGCCTGCGCTCTGGTTGCGCGGCTATCGGAAGCCGCTGCACTACTGCATTTGGCTTGGCGCGGCGGCGCTCTACATCGGATTGTATTTCACGAACTACGCCTTCGTCGATCAAGGCTTTCGAGCGGAGATAACGGCGCAGCTGTGGGATTATCCGCTCTACGTCCTGCGCTATCTCGGCGCGCCGTTCGTGCCTGATGCGCCTGAGTATCAAGCGCTTAGTCTGGGCTTTGGCGCGCTCGGCATGGCGCTGATGGCGGTCAATCTCGCCTATCTATGGCGCAAGGTGCCGCCGATCAACTTGGCTGTGCCGAGCGCGCTGAGCTTGCTATGCCTTGCCAACGGCGCGTTAGCGTCCATCGGTCGCGTGAAGCCTGACCTGCTGGCGCATTTCTGGGCGCGCCCGACAACGTCGCGCTATGTGACAGCCGCTAACTTATTCTGGATCGCGCTGTTGATGCTCGGCGCGATGACAATTGCCTACGCACGCGGCAAAGGGCGGCTGATAACAGCGGCGAATAGCGCGTTGTTCGGCTGCGCTGCGCTCGGCTATCTGTTCGCCAATCTCACCACGCCGACCTATATCGCCACGCCCGAGGATCGGCTGTGCGTGCTGAATTACTTGCGCGCGCCTTACGATGATTGCCTGTTCCGCGTCAACGCGGATCGCGGCGGCTATTTGGCAACGGCGCGGCAGCTCGGCGCGCACCGCCTGGCAGCATTCGGGGATTGGTATCGCGATTTTGCGCCTGCCGCGCAGCCTGTTGAGGCGCATTTGCAGTTTTTGAGCGGCATCGCCGATCCGCCCGTCTTTCGAGAGCAGCCGCCTGATGCATACGTGCCCGAGCGCGCCACTGTCCTTTACCAGCATCCGCCCAGCCTAGCTGAGCAGTACCTGCAGCTGCCCGACGCGGCGCAAGTCTTCTTCGAAGCAGAGCTGTACGTTGATCTGCGCAACGTGCATGAGCATCCTGACGTGCCGCAGACGGGCGCGCTGTTTCGGCTCGGCATTCGGCAGGGACGCGCCGTGCAGACGCTCTACGAAGGCGCTTTTGACGTGCGGGCTGAGCGCGTGCCGATCCCGATTCGCGTGGATTTGAGCGCGTGGCGAGGTCAGCGCATTGTGTTGGTCTACCAAACCGAAGTGCGTGAAGGAGTGCCGTTCTACGCTTGGGCGATGTGGCGCAAGCCGCGGCTCGTCGCGCAGCCATAGCTCGCAACAAAATGCGCGCGAGCGCTATACTTCATCCTTGGACATCAAATTGTGATGCTGAACACAAACATGCGGAAGCGTATCACGCTTCTTTTGATGATCGCCCTGCTGTGGCTTGTGCAGAGTTACGTCGCTCACGCTCAGGATCCGCGCGATCCGTTCGCTTATCGCTTTGAGCAGATCGGCGGTAAGTTCGATAATCCGCTTTATCTGACGCACGCGGGCGATGGCAGCGGAAGGCTCTTCGTAGTCGAGCAGGCGGGCCAAGTCTGGATCATGTATGAAGATGGCAGGACGCTTGATCGGCCGTTCTTGGATATCAGCGCGCTGCTCACCGATGACACATTTCGCGGCGGTTACACCGAGCGCGGCTTGCTCAGTCTCGCCTTTCATCCGCAATATGCGCAGAACGGCGCTTTCTTCGTCTATTACTTCGACCGCGATGGACACACGGTCTTGGCACGCTATCGAGTCAGCGCTGACGATCCGAATCGAGCCGATCCAAGCAGCGGCACGATCCTGCTCCGCATTCGGCAGCCCTTCCCCGATCACAACGGCGGCAGCTTGAAGTTTGGGCCCGACGGCTACTTGTATCTGGGGGTTGGTGATGGCGGCGGCGAACAAGGCGATCCTGAGGGCAATGCGCAGAACTTGAGCGTCCTGCTCGGCAAGATTCTGCGGCTTGATGTGAACGACCTATCCTCGGATCGCTACACCATCCCGCCTGATAATCCGTTTGTGGATACGCCGAACGCTGCGCCCGAAATCTGGGCGTATGGGCTGCGCAACCCATGGCGCATCAGCTTTGACCGCGAGACAGGCGATCTGTACGTTGCTGACGTCGGCTGGGCAAGCGCCGAAGAGGTGACTTTTGTGCCGAGCGGCAGCCGAGGCGGCATGAACTTCGGTTGGAACATCATGGAGGGCAACAATCGCTTGAGCGATGCGCCGCTCGGCGCTAATTACGCCCCGCCGTTCGTCACTTACGACCACACGCAGGGCTGCGCGGTCATGGGCGGCTACGTCTATCGCGGCGGGCAATTGCAGGCGCTGCGCGGCTTGTATTTCTACGGCGATTATTGCAACGGCAATGTCTGGGTCGCCGAGCGCGGCCGCGACGGCACATGGCAGACGCGCCTATTCCGCAACACGCGCCGCCAGATCAGCTCCTTCGGCGAAGACGAGCGCGGCGAACTGTATCTGATCGACTACAAAGGCTACGTGCTGCGCTTGCGGCGCTCTTGATCTGCCCTCAGAAGGCGCGATGGCAGATCAAAACTCAATCGCGCCTTTTTGTGCCTCTCATCACAAGCTCATTTGACGTCCTGCGCGAGCATTCCTATGATCTCGCAAGGTGCATAGAGTTTGTCTATGGTCCGAGCGATCTGCGAGGAAGGTTGATTCATGGCGCTCTCTTTGACCACTGCTCAGCGGAAGAGCGCATCCGTGCGCTCGGGCGCGCCGATTGTGCGCTTGCGCAACTTGAGCAAGGCTTACGAGGAAGCGGGCGCGCAACGCATGGTTTTGCAAGCGCTGGATGCTGATCTGTACGCGGGCGATTTCATCGTGCTGCTGGGCAAGAGCGGCAGCGGCAAAAGCACCTTGCTCAACTTGATCGGCGGCATTGACGTGCCGAGCAGCGGCGAGATTTGGATCAACGGCACGAATCTGACCGCGCTCAACGAGCGGGCGCTGACGCTCTTCAGGCGCGACCACATCGGCTTCGTCTTCCAGTTCTTCAACTTGATTCCGACCTTGACCGTACTTGAGAACGTCAGCTTGCCTTTCGAGCTGCAAGGCAAGCCACGCCGCGATAGCGAGCGGCGGGCGCGCGCTTTGTTGGAGCGCGTTGGCTTGGCACATCGCGCGGATGCCTATCCCGATCGCTTGAGCGGCGGCGAGCAACAGCGCGTTGCCATTGCGCGCGCCCTGATCCACGAGCCGCTCCTGATCCTCGCCGATGAGCCGACCGGCAACCTCGATGAAGAGACAGGCGCGAAGATCTTGCACTTGCTCTTGGCGCTGACGCGCGATGAGGGCAAAACGCTGATCATGGCGACGCACAATCCTGAGGTCGTGCCGCTCGCCGACGTCGTCTACCACATCCACGAGGGCAAGCTGGTCGCCGGGCCGAGAGCATAGGTTCGCTATGCGCTTGCCGCTTGCGGCCCTCGTCATCACGGCGTGCCTAGCCATGCTGCTGAGCGCGGCGCGCGCAGCGGGCGCGGCGTTGCCGCGCGGCACGCACTCGGGCTGCATTGTGCATTTTCAGCGCTTCGCGATCGCGCGGCACAGCGTGTTCTATCGGGTCACACATCACGACCTGAGCAGCGGCGCGCGCATGGAGAGCAAGCCTGTGCCTGCCATCGAGCGGCGCTACCAGACGCTCTCGCCTGATAAGCGCCACATCACAGCGGCGCGCCTTGAGAGCGTGGCTGCGTTTGGCGATAGCACTTTCCGCCTGATTGTGCGCCCCTATGGGCGCGGTCAAGAGCGCGTGCTTGCCGAGAACATCCGCGTCCACGACGTACACTACATGACGCCTGCCCTCTGGACGTCGTGGACGGCTGATGGCCGCGTGTTGCACTACGCCTGGCAGACGCCGAGCGGCGAGAGCTTTCTGGCGGCCTACGATGTGCAGCGCGAACGGCCGATGTGGCGGGTTCGGACAGACGGGCGCGCGACCTACCGCCTGCTTGCGCTGCGCGATGAAGCCGCGAACGCGGATCGCCCCGCGCGCGCCACGAGCAGGGCAGATCGCCACAGGTTGCCTTGCGCGCCGCTTCTATTTCATCCTGACGAGGCTGACTGAGCAGAGCAGAGGGCGACTCGATGCTGATGCTACCCAGTTCCCTGCGGCGCGTGATGTTGCGCGCCATTTTGCGCCGTCCGTTTCAAGCGGCGATGTTTATCTTAGGCGTAGCGCTCGGCGTGGCGATGATGGTCGCGATTGATATCGCCAATGCCAGCGCCACGCGCGCCTTCGGCATCTTCGCCGAGAGCTTGACAGGGCGCACCACGCACCAAATCGTAGGCGGCCCGAGCGGCGTACCATACGAACTCTACCGTCAGCTGCGCCTCGAGCTCGGCGTGCGCGAGGCGGCGCCTGTGGTGACTGCCTACGCGCAAGCGCTCGAGTTGGATGGGCAGCCGCTGCGCATTTTTGGCATCGATCCATTCGCTGAAGCGCCATTTCGCGGCTATCTGAACTTGGGCGCGGCGAACGCAAACGCCGATATCGCAAGCATGACTGCGTTCCTGACGCAGCCAAACACAGTGCTGATGGCAGAGCAGCTGGCGGCGCAATACGGCTTGCAAGAAGGCGATACGCTCACCATGCGCTATGGTCCGACGCGCCACAAGCTGACCATTGCGGGCTTGTTGCGCTCCTCAGATGAGGTGACAGCGCAAGGCTTGCAAGACATGCTGATCGCCGATATCAGCACGGCGCAAGAGGTGCTGAACATGCTGGGTCGCCTGACCAACATCGACTTGATCATCTCCGAGACGCCAGATGGCGAGGCGCTCTTGGCGCGCATTCGATCCATTTTGCCGCCGGGCGCGACCGTGCAAGTGGCAGGCGCGCGCGCCAGCGCGGTCGGCCAGATCACAGCGGCTTTTAACCTGAGCCTGACCGCGCTCTCGCTCTTGGCACTTGTGGTCGGCATGTTCTTGATTTACAACACAGTGACCTTCTCGGTAGTGCAACGCCGACCGATCATCGGCATACTGCGCGCGCTCGGGGTGACGCGGGGGCAGATTTTCGGCATGGTGCTTTGGGAAGCAGCGCTCTTGGCAGCTTTTGGCGTGGTCTTCGGGCTGATCGCCGGCGTGCTGATGGGCAGATTGGCTGTGGTCATCGTGACGCAGACGATCAGCAGCTTATATTTCACGGTCACTGTGCGCAACGTGGATATCCCGACGCTCTCGCTGTTGAAAGGCGCGCTGATCGGCATCAGCGCTGCGCTCCTCGCTGCGCTCCTGCCCGCATACGAGGCGACCAACACGCCGCCGAGCGGCACGCTCAAGCGCAGCGATATCGAGCGCAAAGTGCGGCGCGCCGTGCCGTTAGCGTCGCTGAGTGGCGCGCTAGTTGTGGCAGTCTCGCTCGGCGCGCTCAGCTTGCCGAGCTTGGAAGTGAACTTTGTAGCGCTGTTTGGGATCGTAGTAGGTTTCTCGCTCTTCACACCGTTGGTCACGCTCGCGCTGATGAGCGCTGTGCGCCCGCTAGGCGGGTTGTTGCTCGGCGTGCTGGGCTTGATGGCGCCGCGCAGCATCATTCGCAGCCTGAGTCGGGCGAGCGTGGCTATCGCAGCGCTGATGGTGGCAGTTTCGGTGATCGTCGGCATCAGCGCGATGGTCGGCAGCTTTCGTAACGACGTGCAAGGCTGGCTCGCCGATACAATCCGCGCCGATATCTTGATCAGTCCACCCTCGATCTCGGCAGTGCGGCAAGACGTGCCTGTCGAGCCGAGCGTCGCAGATGTGGTGAGCAGAGTCCAAGGCGTGGTCGCAGTCGGCGTCTCGCGCAGCGTGGATGTAATCCGCCCAAACGACCCGCAGCCAGTCTTGCTGACAGCGATTGATCGCGACACTTCAATGGGGACGCGCCGCCTCGTCTGGCAGATCGGCGACTATGAGACAGTCTGGGCAGCGCTTGGCGAGGGCGCCGTGATGGTCAGCGAGACCTTTGCGCGGCAGCGCGGCATTCCGATCGCGGCAGGGCAACATATCACGCTGCTGACGGATCGTGGCGAGCATACCTTTCCGATCGCTGCGTTCATGGTGGATTACAGCGGCGATCAAGGCACGGTCATGATGCGGCGACATATCTACCTGCAATACTATGACGATCCGTACATCTCGACCATTGCAGCGTGGGTTGCGCCCGGGTACGCCGTCTCAGATGTGGTGAACGCCATCCGCGCTGCCTTTGACGGTCAGCAAGAGCTTTTGGTGCAGTCCAACCGCGATTTGCGCGAGAGGGTGCTAGTGGTATTCGATCAGACGTTCGCCATCACCACTGCGCTGAACCTGCTGGCGACTGTGGTAGCGTTCATCGGCATTCTCTCGGCGCTGGCGAGCCTGCAGCTGGAGCGCACACGCGAGTTCGGCGCGATGCGCGCCAACGGCATGACGCGCTGCCAGCTCTTCCGCCTGACTCTGACTGAGACGAGCCTGATGGGCGCTATCGCAGCGGTCATGGCGGCCCCTGTCGGCACACTGCTGGCGTGGGTGCTGGTGTACATCATCAATTTGCGCAGTTTTGGCTGGACGCTGACGCTCAGCTTGCGTCCAGAGTTTTACGCGCAGGCGACGCTTGTAGCGCTCGTCGCCTCGCTGCTGGCGGGCGTCTATCCTGCGCTGCGCATCGGGCAGATTCAGCCGGCGTGCGCGCTACGTTTGGAATGAGAAGGGATTTTAGGAAATGACACGCAGAGGCATTCTGGCAATTGCAACCGGACTATTGGTCTTAGGTGTGGCGTTCATCGGCGTCTCAGGCTTGCGCGGGCAGACTCAGCCTGAGTTCAGCGCGGATGTGGTGGCGGCGCTCAGCGGCGGCGGCATCGAAGGCTTCGCGCGCGTGACGGGCGTCAAGGAATTCAGCTTTCCGCGCGATCACGGCGCACATCCTGAGTATCAGACAGAGTGGTGGTACAACACAGCGAACGTCCAGACAGCAGACGGGCGGCGCTTTGGGCTGAAGTTCACCATCTTCAGGCGCGCCCTCACGCCGACCATGGCCGAGCGCCGATCCGAGTGGGCGACCAATCAAATCTACTTCGCCGATTTCGCCATCGCCGATATCGCTGCCGATCGGTTCTACTTCAAAGAGCGCTTTGCGCGCGGCGCAGCGGGCTTGGCGGGCGCGCAGACAGAGCCATTCGTCAAGATTTGGATCGAGGATTGGTCGATCACCTTTGATGAAGATGGGCAAGGCTATCGGTTGCGCGCTGCCGAAGGCGACATGGGCATGGACGTGCGGCTGCGCATGAGCAAGCCGATTGTCTTGCAGGGCGATCGCGGCTTCAGCGTGAAGAGCGCCGACGAGGGCAACGCTAGCTACTACTACAGCTTCACGCGCTCGCTCTTGGAAGGCACGATCACAGTGCGGGGCGAGCAATTCGCGGTCAGCGGCACGGCGTGGTTCGATCATGAGTACAGCACGAGCGTGCTGGGCGAGGACGCGATCGGCTGGGATTGGTTCGCGATCCAGCTCGACGATCAGCGCGAGATCATGCTCTACCAGATCAGGTTGCGCGACGGCGGCATCGAGCCGACCTCAAATGGCACGTTCGTGAACGCAGATGGTAGCACGCGCTATCTCTTGATGGCGCAAGGCGATTACACCATCACACCGCTCGGCACGTGGACGAGCCCGCGCACGGGCGCCATCTATCCGCACGGCTGGCGGCTGACCGTCAACGCGCCTGACGGCCTGCTAGAACTGGAAGTGCAACCGTTCATGCGCGATCAGGAGCTGAACACCACCACTGCTTACTACGAGGGCGCGGCGCGCGTGACAGGCACACAAAACGGCAAGCCGATCAGCGGCGTGGCATACGTCGAGCTGACGGGCTACAACGTCCAGACGCGCGAGGGTCACTCGCGCTGAGCCAGTCACTCAGCCGTTGGATCGTCGGCGTCACGTTCGCGTCCGTCGCGCACCTTGATCTTAATCGTATCTTGCGACGGCGCGCTCGGTTTGGCCGCCTCAGAGCGCGAGCTGAAGTCAATGTGGCTGATCGAGATCTCTCGCGTCGGGTCGCGCTGCGATTGGACAGGGATCGACTCGCCTGCAGCAGGCGCTGGCGCGCCCTCGGCACTCGGCCCGATGTGCTCGGGCGAAGTGGGCAATGGCTCAGCGCCCCGCGGCTCAAGAGTGGATAGCGCAGCCTCGGTTGTGGGCGTGTCATCTTCGATCAACTGCCAGGCGGCGTCCGTTTCCACGACCTTGCCGCTCGGAAAGACGACGCGCGTGCCGGTCGCGCTGCGCGTCACGCACAATGCGCCACGCCTGACCGTCACAGGCTGCGCGAAGGCAAACGTGCCGCCTGCCCAGACTCGGCGGGCGCTCACGATTCGCAGCCCGATCAGGCGCAAAAAGACGCTGATCGGCACAATCCCTGCCACGTCGTCTACGTCGCCCAGTCCTTCGCCCGTCTCGCTATTGTAGCCCTCGCGGAAGCCGCGATCGCGCCGCAGCGCCTTGAGTTGCGCGCTCAGCAGCCGCCTGAAGAGTTCGGTGGCCTCGTTCAGATAGCCGTAGCGCAGCAGGCCCTCCAGCAGCAAAACATTCCACAGCAGCCAAACACCGCCGCTGCCGCCATCGTTGTTCGGCGCATAGGCAGGATCGTTGGCAGGACAGACGGGCAACCCATATGGACGCCAATAGCGCGCAGGATCGGTCAATGTGGCGACGATCTGCGCAGCGCGCCCCGCGCTCGGAGCGCCCGACCACAGCGCCATGAGCTGCGTCAAGTTCTGGCGGAACAGGTTGACCGTGTCTACTTCAAGGTTGAACAGGCGAATCAAGCCTTCCACCTTCAGGTAATTGACCTGCGCGTAGACTTTCTCGGTCACAGCCGTGCCTAGACCGTAGTACCAAGTGAAAACGCTGCTCGGCAGCGTCTCGGCGACGTGCTGACCGTTTGCATCTACCCCTTCGATCACGGCTGAGAAGCGCGGCGCGACGTCGCGCCCGCCCAGCACGCGCACGATCAGGCGGTTCGGCGGCTCAAGTCGCGTCTTGGCGGCGAAGGCTTCGTCGCCCTTGCCGCGGAACAAATTCACGCCCCGCAAAGTCTGATCGCTATCGCGGTCGCGGCAGAGGTAGCTGCCCAGATCGGCGTGCCACAGCGCCTCAAGATGCGCTTCTAGCTGCTGGACGCGCTGCGCGATGCGCTCGGCATCGCTTGAGTCGTTGAGCAGCTCGCCCATGCGCAAAAGCGCGCGGCCTTCTGCGATCAGGTAAGCGGCTAGGTCTGGCGACTCAACCTTGCTGATATCGGCGTTCTCCGCCCAGCGATGGATCGGCGAGAAGAGTGGGTTGCTGGGGTAGGCGCTGTGCGCGACGTTCGTCCATTCAGGGAAGCCGTCGCGGTCGCGGTCGGCATCGGGGGCGAACCAGCGCATGAAGAAAGCGCGCAGGATCGGCAGCGCTTCTCTCAGAAACGCCGTGTCTTCCGTCTGCTCGTAGAGCGCGAGGGCCGTGGATGCCAGCAGCGGCATGCTCAATAGCTTGGCGCGCTGACCGCCAAGCCCGGGCTTGTTATCAATGAAGCCGTCGCTTTGGCACACTGCGAGGAAGTTTCGGAGTGCGCCGAGCGCCAGCTCGGGCGAGAGCGCCGCCACTGAAGGCAATATCAGCGCAGCGAGCGAGGCGCTCTGCCCGCTCCACTGCCTGCTGTGATCGCTGCCATCGCCGCGCGGGCTCCAGCCGCGCGATGGAATGCGCGCCGAGACAAACGAAGCGTATGGCAGGCTGCCTGTGGCGTTCACGAAGCTGCGCAGCGCCACGTGCGCGCTGAAGGCGAGAGCCGCGTCCAAATCTGCGTCGCCCGTCTCAAAAGTGAGCAGCTCAGCGCTCAGCTGCTCGATTTGGCGTAGCTCAGCTGACCAATCGGCGCGCCGCAGCCAGAAAAAAGCGGTCTGCAAGCTATCTTGCGTCAGCGCTTGCCCGCCATGCGTCCAGCGCACAGCGACGCTGCTATTGGCAGGCACGCTGAACGCGCTGACCAGCTTCGGCGCGCTCGGCATCGCGACCAAGCGCATCGGCGGCGGCGCTTTGGCGTTCTCCAACAGCAGCACAGGATTTAGATTGCCTGCGCGCCCCATGTGTAGCGCATCTGTGCCATCTTCAAGGCTCAGGATGTTCATATCAATTTGCTTGTCATCGCGCATGACCTGCGCGACTAGCTCGAGGCGCACGTCAATTGGCGCTTGAGCGCTATTGTGCAGCGTGAAGCGCCCGCCTGCCGCGCGCGATTCGAAGACGAAAAACTCGCTCACAAAGCTGAGCGTCGGCGTGAGCTTCGCCGTCACTTTAGCGTAGCTTGGCGCGAAGGCGCGCAGTGCAGGCGGCTCAGCCAGCGCCCCGCTCGTGTAAATCATGCGCCCTTCAACTGTGAACATCGGCACAAGGCGCGCGATGTTCACGCGACCGCCGTAGCGCGTCTGGAAAGCCAAAAATGGCGCGTCAGGCTCACCAAAAGCGATCTCCCACGATTGGTCGTCAGTGTAATCCGTACGTTTGAGACGCGCGTCAGCGGCGAACCGCATCGAGAGCGGGCTTTCTGCAGTTAAATGCCACTCTTGCATGAACTATCCTTCGTCCACTTGGCTTCCACAAGTGCTGCCATTCTAGCGCTGAGCGGCTGATGGCACAAACCGCGTGCCCCGCTTGCCTCAGCGCGCGCAGCGCGCTAGGATCGCCTGTGCGCGAGCCGCCAAACGCGCCCGATTGCCCATGACTCTCTCGCTCGAGAAGCAGAATCGCTACCGCGCCCAGTATCGCAGACGTCGTCCGAGCTGGCAGCCTGCCACTGAAATCTACGAAGGGCTGATTCGCGCCGTCTTGCGTCCGCACAGCGTCGTGCTGGATGTTGGCTGCGGACGCGGCGGCGTGCTGGAACAGCTCGGCGAGGCGGTCGCGTTTCCATGCGGCGTTGATTCTGATCCTGTATCGTTGCGCGAGCATCGCTTGCCTCACCTGCCGCGCGCCGCTGCGCGCGCCGAAGCCTTGCCTTTCCGCGCCGCCAGCTTCGACCTGATCCTGTGCAGCTGGCTTTTTGAACATCTACAGGCGCCGCAGCGCGCTCTCAGCGAGTTCATGCGCGTGCTGAAGCCGAGCGGTCGGATCATCTTCATCACCCCGAACGCCAATAGCCTCGTGACGATCCTGGGCTGGCTTCTGCGTCCGTTGCAGCGCTATCTCGTGCCGCGCCTTTACGGGCGCGACGAGGCGGATACCTTTCCTCTCTACTACCGCGCCAACACGCTCAGCGCGCTTAGACGGCTTGCTGAGCAGGTCGGCGGCACGCTCGAGCAAGTGCGGCGCGTCCCCGATCCAAGTTATCTCGCCTTCACGCCGTTTCTGTTCCGCCTGAGCTGTATGCTCGCCGAGATCACGCCACCTGTCCACTTAGTCGGCATGATTCAGAAGAGCTGAGCGTATGCAGCCTGTGCCCTCTGACGCTTTCTTCGATGCGTTGTTGGATTGGTACGCACAAAACGCACCTAAGCTGCCCTGGCGGCTCAGCCGCGAGCCATATCACATCTGGCTGGCGGAGATCATGCTGCAACAGACGCGAATCGCCACTGTCCTGCCGTATTACGAGCGTTTTCTCGCCGCCTTCCCGACCGTTCAAGCGCTGGCGGAGGCGCCGCCCGAGCGCGTGCTGAAGCTGTGGGAAGGTCTGGGCTATTACAGCCGCGCGCGCAATTTGCAGCGCGCTGCGCAGCGCATCGTGAGCGAGCATCAGGGCGCGTTGCCGCAGAGCGTCGAAGCGTTGCTGAAACTGCCGGGCATCGGACGTTACACGGCGGGCGCGATTGCCAGCATTGCCTTCGGGAAGCCTGCTGCAGCGCTGGACGGCAACGTGATGCGCGTCCTGACGCGCCTATACGACTATGCTGAGCCGATTGAGCGCCCTACAGCGCAGCAGCAACTCTGGCAGCTTGCCGAGCAATTGGCGCGCGCCGCGCCGAGCGGCTCAGTTGCTGCATACACGCAAGCGATGATGGATTTGGGGCGCGAGATTTGCACGCCGCGCGCGCCGCGCTGTGAAGCGTGTCCTGTGCGCGCCTTCTGTCGCGCGTATGTGGCAGGTACGCAAGCTTCCCGCCCCCGCAGGGCGCCGAAAGCCGCTTTGCCGCACTATCTGGTCGGCGCGGCGATCCTATCTAATCCGAGGGGCGAGCTGCTCATGGCGCAACGACCGCCACACGGCCTGCTCGGCGGGTTGTGGGAATTTCCACAAGGGCAGGCGCGCCAAGCCGAGACACCTGAGGCGGCGCTGCGCCGCACGCTGCACGAGAAGTTGGCGCTCGACGCGACCGTCGGCGAGCTGCTGACCAAAGTGCGGCATGCCTTCACGCATTTCAAGATCACGCTGCACGCTTACGCTTGCCGCGCCGAACGCCTCGACGCGCAGCCGCTCGGCTACGCCGACCTGCGCTGGATTGCGCTCGCCGATGTGGATCAATTGCCTATCGCGCGCGCCGATCGGCGCGTGATCGCTTCTCTGCGCTCAGCACAGGCCCGCTTGCTGTGAGCGCTCAGAGCGGTTTGCGCCCCCAATGGATCGCGATCGTGCCGAACATGAAGCGCCGATAGCCGACCTCGATGAAGCCTGCCGCTTCTAATAGCGCCGCCAGCTCTTGCGGCGTCTTGAAACCGATGGTTGAGTTCGGCAGGTAGGTGTAGGCATCGCGCTGGCCTGTCAGCAGTGTCCCGATCGTGGGGATGATCCGCTGCAGATAGAACATCAGGAACGGTCGCAGGG